>DASUYB010000108.1 GCA_036377595.1 Longimicrobium sp.
TGGCGGCGCCGCTGGCCGCGCAGGCGCCGGCCGCCGCCGCCCCCGCGGCCGGCGGGCGGGTGGCCGCGGCGGCGCCCCCCACCACGCTCCCCGCCGGCGACGTGTACCGCCGCGAGGTGTTCCGCTACCTGCGCGGGGGGCGGCCCGACCCGTTCAGCCCGCTGCTCACCGCGGCCGAGCTGGGCTTCCGGGTGGAAGACCTGCGGCTCACCTCCATCATCTTCTCGCCCGACGCGCGCCGCTCGATCGCGGTGTTCGCCGAGGGCGACAGCGCGCGCCGCTACCGCCTGCACCAGGGGCAGCGTCTGGGAACGATGACCGTCACCCGCATCTGGCCGCAGCGCGTGGACGTGCGGGTGGACGAGTTCGGCGGGAGCCGGCTGCAGACCATCCTGCTGCAGCGCACGCAGCGGCAGCAGGCCGCCGCCGAGGTGGCGCAGCCGGCCGCGGCCACGCAGCAGATCCCCATCACCATCGCCCCGGCGCAGCCGCAGGCGCCCGCCGCCCCGCGCGTGCTGCGGCGCGGCGCGGCTCCGCCCGCGCAGACCACGCAGCCGGCGCAGGCCGCGCCGGCGCGGCCGCAGAGCTCCGTGAACCCGCGGAGCCCGTCGTACACCACGTCCACGCGCCCGTGACGCGCCGGACGAACCCGAACGCAAGGATCCGAACGATGCTGCGCAATCTCGCGATCGCGCTCCTGGTTCCCGCCCTGGCCGCCGCGGCGCCCGCGCCGTACGCGGGTTCGGGCGACGTGTCGGCGCTGCGGCTGGAGGCGCGCGACGGGCGCACCGAGCTCACGGTGCAGATCGCCGGGGGCGAGGTGCGCTGGACCGACTTCCCGCTGCAGGGCCCGCCCCGCGTGGTGGTGGACATCCAGGGCGCGCGCACCGCGCTGTCCTCGGGCCGCTACGACGGGATCGACCGCGGCGGGGTGAAGGGGGTGCGCACCAGCCAGCACGCGCCCGACGTGGTGCGCGTGGTGATCGACCTGGAGCGCGACCTCCGCTACGCCGTGACCCGCTCGTCCGACGGGCTCCGCATCACCCTCGAGTCGGGCGCGCAGGCGTTCCAGCCGTGGAGCTCGGGCTCCGCGCCGCGGACGCCCCAGTACGCGCAGTCGCCGAATCCCAACACCTCGCGCGTCAACACGACGGAGCGCAGCACGGCCGCCGCGCCGGTGCAGCAGCGCAGCCGCGCGCGGCCGATCACGGTGACCTTCGAGAACACCGACATGCGCGACGTGCTGGCCACCTTCGCCGAGCTCACCGGGCGCTCCATCGTCCCCGGCTCGGAGGTGGGCGGGATCCGCGTGGAGTACGTGACCTTCACCAACCAGCCGTGGGACCTGGCGCTGCGCTCGCTGCTGCAGGCCTACGGGCTGGCGGCGCAGGAAGACCCGCAGAGCGGGATCATCCGCGTGGACCAGATCACCAAGCTGGCCGAGCGCGAGACGCTGGAGCCGCTGGTGACGCGCACCTTCCGCATCAACTACGTGCCGGTGGAGGAGATGCAGTCGACGCTCGAGGCGCTGAAGAGCGACCGCGGCTCGGTGAGCATCAACAAGAGCACCAACACGCTGATCGCCACCGACGTGCCCAGCGTGATCGACGACTTCGAGCGGCTGGTGGGGCAGCTGGACGTGCGCACCCCGCAGGTGGCCATCCAGGCCAAGATCGTCTTCATCAACCGCACCGACGCCGAGGACCTGGGGATCGTCTACGACATCAAGGACTCGCGCGGGAACTCGCTGAACGAGGTGGTCTCCGTCCCCGACCCCAACAACCCGGACGTGCAGACCAACCAGAACATCGTCTCGCTCGGCGGCAGCTCGATCGCCGCGCTGGGGAACGCCAACAGCCGCGTGCAGGACCCCGCGCTGCAGGTGCTGACCTCGCTGGTGCTGGGCCGCTACACGCTGATCAACTTCATCGAGGCGCTGCAGCGCGCCGAGCTCTCCGACGTGCAGGCGGCGCCGGTGGTGACCACCAGCAGCAACCACGAGGCGCAGATCTGGGTCGGCGAGCGCACCCCCATCCGCGTGGTGGACCTGGGCTCGGCCAACGTGGGGGCCACGGCGGGGACGGCCCCGCGCGCCACCGCGCAGCTGGTGGAGACCGGCATCCGGCTGATCGTGACGCCGCAGGTGACCAACGACCGCCGCGTGCTGCTGCAGCTGCACGCCGAGCGCTCGAGCGCCACCCCCGCCGCCGGCGAGATCGGCGTGCAGTTCCTGCAGCAGCAGGGCGACACGCGGGTGATGGTGAAGGACGGCGAGACGGCGGTGATCGGCGGGCTGACGGTGACCGAGGTCACGCAGACACGCACCGGCATCCCCTTCCTGATGGACATTCCCTTCCTGGGCTCGCTGTTCCGCAACAGCCACAGCCAGGAGGTCAAGCGTGACCTGCTGATCATGGTCACGCCGCACATCGTCGAGGAGACCAATTGATCTCCCGGCACGGCAGTTCCCACCCACGGAGGTTCCTCTTGTCCCGTGCATTCCGGCGGCGCCCGGCCGCTCACGTTATGGCCGTCGTTGCCGCCGGGATGCTCCTGGCGGCCTGCGAGGGCTCCAACGCCTTCATTGATCCCGGCGGCAACAACAACGGGAACAACAACGGCGGCGGCACCACCGGGCAGACCGACGCCACGGCGCCGACCGTGGCCATCGTCAAGCCCGACAGCAACGCCAACGTGGCCGTCGGCGAGCAGCTGTACGTCGAGGCGCGCGTGACCGACAACGTGGCGCTCGACTCGGTGACCATCCGCGGCTTCGTGCAGAAGGGGAGCAAGGAGCTGGGCACCGACACCTCCATCGCGCGCTTCGTCACCAAGTCGGTGCGCCTCTCCGGCGCCACCGCGGTGAAGGACACGGTCATCAAGCGCTTCCTCGACCCGGTGGCCGACTCGTCGCAGGCGCTGGACGTGCGCGTGGTGGTCACGGCGTGGGACACCGCGGGGAACCAGAAGGCCGACACCACCGCCATCAACATCGGCGGCCCCCGTGTGCAGATCCTGGGTCCGCCCGCGGGGACGCAGCTCTTCGCGGGAACGACCGTGCCCGTGGTGCTGCTGGCGGTGGACTCGACGCAGCTGATCCGCACGGTGCGGGTGCGCGGGACGGGCGCCTTCGCCTTCGACACCTCGTTGACGGTGAACCCGGCGCTGCAGGCGGTGAACGACACCATCGTGGTGCCGATCCCGGCCACGGTGGGCGGGACGGCGGTGCAGGGGACGGAGACGCTGGTGGCCATCGCCACCTCGGCCGGCGGGAAGGAGGCCACCAGCGTGCCGGTGGCCATCACCATCCGCCCGGCCGCCACCGACAACACGCCCCCGCAGGTCACCTTCAACGCCGACGTCCCCGGCCGGGTGGAGGTGGACGACACGCTGCTGATCACCGCGCAGGCCACCGACCTGACGCGCGTGGACACGCTGGGGATCACCGTGTTCGCCATCCGCCCGCGCGCCGGGGGCGAGGACACGCTGGCCGCCTTCGTCCGCAAGGTGCGGGCGTCGAGCGACTCGATGAAGGTGTTCCTGACCGGCGTGCCGCTGACCGGGCTCGACACGGTGACGCTGCGCTTCGCGGTCACCGCGTGGGCCACCGACCCGGCGGGCAACTGCGGCGCGGCGGTCAGCCCCAACACGCCGCAGGCGCAGGCGTGCGTCACCCGCGCTGCGGGGGGACGGGTCGCGGGGGTGTCGGGGTGGAACTACCTGACCTTCGTGGCGCGCGGGCTGACGGTGCCGCCGCCCAACGAGGGCGACGTGCTGGCCGACCTGGTGGCCGACAGCAACCGGGTGTACATGTCGAACTTCACCCGCAACCGGCTGGAGACGCTGGCGCTGGGCTCGCTGGCGTACGGGCCGACGGTGCGCGTGGGCTCGCAGCCGTGGGGGCTGGCGCTGGGCCGCTTCCGCGACTCGCTGTACGTGGCCAACAGCGGCGGCACCAACATCTCGGTGGTCCCGCTGACGGGCGCGGTGCTGGCCGAGGCCGAGGACAGGCGCATCTTCACGCGCAACGAGCGGCTGTTCTCGGTGAAGTACGACGAGGACGACCAGCAGGCCGTCGACGAGGTCACGCTCTTCGACTACTCCGACCGCCCGCAGTTCATCGCGCAGGCGTCCAATGGGCTGCTGGTGTACTCGACCAAGCCCACGGCCTCGGCCAGCGACGGCACGGTGCGGATCTACAACGCGGCCAAGCTGCGCTCGGAGATCTTCATCGGCTACGTCGACCGCCACACCCCTGGGTTCGGCACGGTGGTGAACGCCGACTCGGCCTTCAAGGTGGCGGGGGACCAGATCATGGTGTGCCCGCGCCGCCGCTTCGGCGACACCTCGGACCCGGCCTGCATCATCGGCCACGCCACCGACGTGTCGGACTCGCTGTTCAAGCTGCGGCAGCTTCCGCCCAACGCCTCGGGCGGGAAGTACGACGCGCGGCTGGACATGGGCGCCGACATCCTCGAGGTGGGGCTGAAGGACACCACCTTCGTGGCCGCCAGCGGCGACCGCAACTACATCGCGGTGGGCGAGGGCGCCACGTCGAACGCCCGCATCCCCATGTTCAACGCGCCGGCCGGCGGCGACTCGCTGGTGCTGGTGGGCGACGTGCGCGACCTGATCAGCAACGCCGCCGAGCGGGTGATCGGGCTGGGAATCAACTACGACGGCTCGCTGGGCGTGGCCCGCGGGAGCCAGGCGTACTACTTCGGGCCCACGCTGCGCCTGCAGGGCGTGGTGGCGGCCGGCGCGCCCACGGGCGGCGTCGCGATGCACCCCGCGAACGCCGGCTACCCCGGCGGCAGCTTCCGCCTGTCGTTCGTGAGCGGGATCGACGAGAAGGCGCCGTACGTGGACGTGATCGACAACTTCAACTTCTTCCGCGTGAAGCGCGTGTACACGCGCGACCCGGTGATCGGCGCGATGGCGGTGGCGCCGCGCGCCGGCGGCGACGCGGGGGCGGTGGCGCTGCGCATCTACGCGCTGACCACGAAGGGGGTGCTGGCGCTCACCATCACCAACTCCGACCTGGTGCCCTGACGGGCACCGGGACGGCCCCGGGAACGGGCGGGGGTCTGGCGAAGGCCGGGCCCCCGCTGTTTCTTTGTGGGCGATGAGCCGCTTCCGCTTCACCACCGCCGGGGAAAGCCACGGCCCCGCCCTCACGACGATCGTCGAGGGCGTGCCGGCGGGCGTTCCCGTTTCCGCCGACGAGATCGACCGCGAGCTGCGCCGGCGCCAGGGCGGCTACGGGCGCGGCGGCCGGATGCGCATCGAGAGCGACCGCGCCGAGATCCTCTCCGGCGTGCGCCACGGGCAGACGCTGGGCTCGCCGGTCACGCTGCAGATCCGCAACCGCGACTGGGCCAACTGGACCGACGCCATGTCGCCCGCGCCGGTGGAGGCGGAGGGCGACGACGAGGCCATGCGCCGCGTCTTCCTCCCGCGCCCCGGGCACGCGGACCTGGTCGGCGCGCTGAAGTACGACCGCACCGACGCGCGCGACATCCTGGAGCGCGCCAGCGCGCGGGAGACGGCGGCGCGCGTCGCGGCGGGGGCGATCGCGAAGCGGCTGCTGGCGGAGATGGGGATCGGCGTGGGAAGCCACGTGGTCTCCATCGGCGGGATCGTCGCGGCGCGGCCGGAGGAGCTGCCGGAGGAGCTCAACGCCGCGTCGGACCCGTCTCCCGTGCGCTGCCTGGACGCGGAGGCCGAGGGGCGGATGATCGACGCCATCGACGCCGCCAAGCGCGCGGGCGACACGCTGGGCGGGGTGGTGGAGGTCGTCGCCCGCGGCGTCCCCGCGGGACTGGGCTCGCACGTCAGCTGGGACCGCAAGGTGGATGGGCGGCTGGCGGGCGCGCTGATGTCGATCCAGGCGATCAAGGGGGTGGAGATCGGCCTGGGGTTCGAGGCGGCGATGCGTCCCGGCTCGCGCGTGCACGACGCCATCCGGCTGGACGACGCGCTGGAGCGGGGCGGGGGATACGGCCGCGCGGGGAACAACGCGGGTGGGCTGGAGGGCGGGATCACCACGGGACAGCCCGTCGTGGTCCGCGCGGCGATGAAGCCCATCTCCACCCTGATGCAGCCGCTGGAGACGGTGGACCTGCGCACCGGCGAGCGCGCCGAGGCCGTGCGCGAGCGCTCGGACGTGTGCGCCGTCCCCGCCGCGGGCGTCGTGGCCGAGGCGATGGTGGCGATCGTGCTGGCCGACGCGCTGCTGGAGAAGGTGGGCGGCGACTCGCTGGCCGAGGTGCGCCGCAACCTGGACGGCTACCTGGAGCGGATCCGCGAGCGCGGGATGTTCGTGGGGGCATGAGCGTCACGGGTACGCATCCGTGCGTGTTGGCGGGGATTGGCGCCGCCGCGGGCTCCCCCCCACCCCCGGCCCCTCCCCCACGAGGGGGGAGGGATGGGGGAGGGGAGACCTCAGCACAGTGACGGAATTCGGCTCTTCGCGAACATGTACGCCCCGCGGTGAGTTCTCCCCCGCCCCTGCGAAGCGGGGGAGGGGGCCGGGGGGAGGGGGCCGCCCGCGGCCGCACAGAAGGTCGTGCTGCGAGCCGGTGATTTCCCCGCGTTGAGTTCATCTCGCCGACCCGACTTTCGTTTCCCGCATGCCCGCCGACCCGCCGCAGCTTTCCATCGAACGCGTCGTGCTGCTGGGGTTCATGGCGGCGGGGAAGACGGAGACCGGCGCCGCGCTGGCCCGGCGGCTCGGCTGGGCGCACCTGGACTTGGACCGCGAGATCGAGCGCCGCGCCGGACGAACCGTGGCCGCGATCTTCGCATCCGAGGGAGAGGCGCGCTTCCGGGAGATGGAGACGGAGGCCACGCGCGAGGCCGCGCTCCGCACTCGCGTGATCCTCTCCCCCGGCGGGGGGTGGATCGAGCGCGCGGAGAACCTGGCGGCGCTGGGGCCGGGGACGCTCTCCGTCTGGCTGCAGGTGTCGCCGGAAGAGGCGGTGCGCCGCGCGGCAGCGACGCCGGGGGAACGCCCCTTGCTCGCCGGTGCCGACCCGCTGGCGGCGGCCCGGCGGCTGCTGGCCCGGCGCGCTCCGCTCTACGAATGCGCCGGCCTGCGCGTCCGCACCGAGGGGCGCACGCCCGACGAGGTGGCGGCCGTCATCGAACGTGAAATGCGGGCCCGCGGCGGCCCGGCCTGATTCAACCCGTACTTCTTCATGGCGGACAAGACCAAGAGGACCCGGCTGGTGGTGGTCGAGAGCCCCACCAAGGCCAAGACCATCCGCAGCTTCCTGCCGTCCGGCTACCGCGTGGCCGCGTCGATGGGCCACGTGCGCGACCTCCCCGAGAGCGCCAGCGACATCCCGCCGACGCTGAAGGGGAAGGAGTGGGCGCGGCTGGGCGTGAACGTCGACAACGACTTCGAGCCGGTCTACGTGATCCCCGGCGGGAAGAAGAAGGTCGTCGCCGAGCTCAGGCAGCTGCTCAAGGACGCCGACGAGCTCGTGGTCGCCACCGACGAAGACCGCGAGGGCGAGAGCATCGGCTGGCACCTGGTGGAGGTGTTGAAGCCCAGGGTGCCGTGCTCGCGGATCGTCTTCCACGAGATCACCCCCGAGGCCATCCGCGAGGCGCTGGAGCATCCCCGCCGCATCGACGACGACCTGGTGCGCGCGCAGGAGACGCGGCGCATCCTCGACCGTCTCGTCGGCTACACCGTCAGCCCGCTGCTCTGGAAGAAGATCGCCACCGGGCTCTCCGCGGGCCGCGTGCAGTCGGTCGCCGTGCGCCTGCTCGTGGTGCGGGAGCGGGAGCGGCGCGCGTTCCACTCCGCCGTCTACTGGGACCTGAAGGCGGCGCTGGAGAAGGGCGAGGCCGGCTTCTCGGCGATGCTGCAGTCCGTCGGCGGCAAGCGCGTGGCGTCGGGGCGGGACTTCGACGAGAACACCGGACGGCTGAAGACCCGCGACGTGGTCCTCCTGGGCCGCGACGAGGCGAACGCGCTCTGCGACCGGCTGCGCGCCGCGCCGTGGAAGGTGGTGGAGACGGAGGAGAAGCCGTCCATCCGCCGTCCCTATCCCCCGTTCACCACCTCGACGCTGCAGCAGGAGGCCAACCGCAAGCTCCGCCTCTCGTCGCGCGACACCATGCGCGTGGCCCAGCGGCTGTACGAGGAAGGCTTCATCACCTACATGCGCACCGACTCGGTCCACCTCTCGGACCAGGCGATGAAGGCGGCGCGCACCCGCATCCGCGCCCTCTACGGCGAGGAGTACCTGAGCCCCACCCCGCGCCAGTTCACCACGACCTCGAAGGGGGCGCAGGAGGCGCACGAGGCCATCCGCCCCGCGGGGACGGAGATGCGGACCCCGGAGGAGACGGGGCTCAAGGGGATCGAGGCGGCGCTGTACGACCTGATCTGGAAGCGCACGGTGGCGTCGCAGATGGCGGATGCGCGGCAGACGCATCTCACCGCGCTAATCGAGGCGGCGGATGCGGTATTCCGCGCCAGCGGGAAGCGGATCGATTTCCCCGGCTTCTTCCGCGCGTACGTGGAGGGGACGGACGATCCCGACGCGGCGCTGGAGGACCGCGAGGAGCCGCTCCCGCGGCTGGCGCGCGGCGACGCCGTCTCCTTGCGCGCGCTGGAGGCGCTGAAGCACGAGACGCAGCCGCCCGCGCGCTACACCGAGGCCACGCTGGTGAAGACGCTGGAGGCGGAGGGGATCGGCCGCCCGAGCACGTACGCGTCGATCATCGGCACCATCATCGATCGCGGCTACGTGGAGCGCGCGTCGAACCAGCTGGTGCCCACCTTCACCGCTTTCGCGGTCACCGCGCTGCTCGAGCGCCACTTCCATCACCTGGTGGACACGCGCTTCACCGCGCGGATGGAGGAGCAGCTCGACGAGATCGCCGAGGGCGGGGCGGACTGGCTCCCCTATCTTCGCGACTTCTTCTTCGGCCCCGAGGGGCTGGGCGAGCTGGTGCAGAAGGGCGAGCAGGAGATCGACCCGCGCGAGGCGTCCACCGTCCATCTCGAAGGCCTCCCCGCCCGGGTCCGCATCGGCCGGTTCGGCCCGTTCGTGGAGCGCGAGGAGGGCGAGGGGACGGTGACCGCGTCGCTCCCGGAGGGGATCGCCCCGGCGGACCTGAGCGAGGAGCAGGTGGAGCGCCTGGTCCGCGCGAAGACGGAGGGGCCGGAGAACCTGGGACTCGACCCGGAGACGGGGAAGCCGGTGCTGCTGCTGGAGGGCCGCTTCGGCCCCTACGTCCAGCTCGGCGAGGCGACGGAGGAGGAGAAGAAGCCCAAGCGCGCCTCGCTGCCGAAGGGGATGAATCCCGCGGACGTGAAGCTGGAGCTGGCGCTGCGCTGGCTTTCGCTCCCGCGCACGCTCGGGAAGCATCCCGAGGACGGCGAGGAGGTGCGCGCGGGAATCGGGCGCTTCGGCCCGTTCGTGGTGCACGGCAACGAGTTCCGCTCGCTGGAGAAGACGGACGACGTCTACACCGTGGGCCTCGACCGCGCGCTGGAGCTGCTGTCGAAGCCCAAGGGCGGCCGCGGCCAGCGCAAGTCGCCCGAGCCGCTGCGCACGCTGGGCGCGCACCCGGCGGACGGCGAGCCGGTGACGCTGTGGGAGGGCCGCTACGGCCCCTACGTCAAGCACGGCGACGTGAACGCGTCTCTCCCCAAGGGTGTATCCCCCGACACGTTCACGCTGGAGCAGGCGGTGCCGCTCCTTGCCGAGCGCGCCGCCAGCGGCAAGCCCGCGCGCGGTAGACGGGGCGCCAAGCGCGGCGCGTCGACGACGCGCACCGCCGGGCGGGGGACGAAGACGGCGGCGGACACGAAGGCGCCGGCGGCGAAGAAGTCAGCGGCCGCCAAGCCGAAGTCGAAGACCGCTGCCAGCGCGAAGAAGGCGGCTGCGAAGAAGCCGGCAGTGCGGGGGAAGGCGAAGTAGAGCAACCCATGGAAAACCCGGCCGATCGGCAACGCTCGACTTCATCGCAAACTATTTCACACATGGATGAGGCGATGCGATCACTCGCTGCGCATGTGGCGGGGGACGAGTTTGACCTGGCTGACGTTCAGGATCTGCTGGACGAGCCGGAGTTGTCGGACCGCGGCATCGCGCCCTCTCCGGCTCGCTTAGGCTCGCCACCTCTCCCGTACCGGGAGAGGTAGCCGGACGGGTATCTGCGCGGGTACCGGGACTTTGCGCGGCCGCCGGCTGGCCCCCTCCCCCGGCCCCTCCCCCGCTGCGTAGGGGAGGGGAGAACTCAGCGCGGAGACGGGCATCCGTTGCGCTGACATTGGGCTTGCGAGCGAGGGGTGCAGGGCGCGCGAAGGCGTGGCTGTGCCCCTCTCCCGGTACGGGAGAGGGCGAGCGCTCTAAGGCGCGGGGAGAGGGCGGACGGATGCTGGCGAATCGCTCTGTCGCTTGGAGTGCGCTGAGTTCGAAGCTTTTGCGCTGTTGATCTGGAGGATGTAGATGGCGGAAGTAACGGTCGTCGGCGGCGGGCTGTCGGGGTCGGAGGCGGCGTACCAGCTCGCGGAGCGCGGGCACGACGTGACGCTGCACGAGATGCGGCCCGTGCGCGGCACCCCCGCGCACCAGACCGACCGTCTCGGCGAGATCGTCTGCTCCAACACCTTCAAGAGCGAAGACCCGCAGAACGCGCACGGGCTGCTCAAGCTGGAGATGGACGCGCTGGGCGCCGGCGGCTCGCTCCTCCTGGCCTGCGCGCGCGAGAGCCGCATCCCCGGCGGCACCGCGCTCACCGTCGACCGCATCGAGTTCGCGCAGCGGATGACGGCGGCCATCGAGGCGCATCCCCGCATCCGCGTCGCCCGCGGCGAGGTGGAGGAGCTCCCCACCGGCCCCGCGGTCGTCGCCACCGGGCCGCTGACCTCGGACGCGCTCTCGCTCTCCATCCGCCGCGCGCTGGGGAGCGACCACGGGCTCGCCTTCTTCGACGCGATCGCCCCCGTCGTCTCCGACGAGTCGCTCGACCACGACCGGCTCTTCGCCGCGAGCCGCTGGGGGAAGGGCGAGGGCGACGACTACCTCAACGCGCCGATGGACAAGGAGCAGTACGAGGCCTTCGTCGAGGCGCTCCGAACGGGCGAGGAGTACGCCGGCCACGACTGGGAGAACGTCCCCTACTTCGAGGGGTGCCTGCCGATCGAGGTGATGGCGCACCGCGGGGTCGACACGCTGCGCTTCGGGCCGATGAAGCCGGTCGGCCTCCCCGTCCCCCAGTGGGGCGGGCGGCAGGCATGGGCGGTGATCCAGCTGCGCCGCGAGGACCGCGCGGGGCAGATGTGGAACCTGGTGGGCTTCCAGACGCGGCTGAAGATCCCCGAGCAGAAGCGCATATTCCGCACGATCCCGGGGCTGGAGAACGCCGAGTTCCTGCGCTGGGGCTCCATCCACCGCAACACCTACCTCAACTTCCCCGCGGCGCTGTCTCCCCACGGATCGCTCCGCGATCGCCCCGAGCTGATCTTCGCGGGGCAGATCACGGGCGTGGAAGGGTACACCGAGTCCACCGCCGTCGGCATCCTGGCGGCCGCGAACCTGGACCGTGTCGTCCGCGGGCTCGATCCCGTCATCCCCCCGCCCACCACCATGCTGGGCGGGCTGATGCGCTACCTGCGCGAGAGCGACCCGTCGCACTTCGCCCCCATGAACTCCAACTTCGGCCTCCTCGACCCGCTGGAGCAGACGGGAAAGAAGATGAAGAAGGAGATCAAGCGCGAGCGGCTGGTAGAGCGCGCCCGCGCCGACTTTTCCGCATGGATGGACGCGCACGACCTGCGCGTCCCCGAGCCCGCCGCGCGCGGATGAGCGACGCGCTCGACGCCCTGGCGCAGTATCCCCACCACGACGAGGTGGACGACTTCCTGCGCTACGTGGCCCACGAGCGGCAGCTCTCGCCGCAGACGGTGCGCGCGTACACCGACGACCTGGGCGAGCTGGAGCGCTTCCTCGACCGCTACTACGGCGGCGAGGAATGGACCTGGGCGGGGGTCGACCGGCTGGCCATCCGCAGCTTCATGGGCGACTGCGCCACCCGGCGGGGACTCGCGAAGAGCAGCATCGCCCGCAAGCTCTCCGCGGTGCGCTCCTTCTACCGCTTCCTGCACGTCGAGGAGCGCGTCGACGCCAATCCCGCGAAGGCCGTCCGCACGCCGAAGCGCGAGCGCCACCTCCCCGGCTTCCTGACGCGCGAGCAGATGGACGCCATCTTCGCCGACGCCGAGGTGCGCGCGGGCGACGGCGGCTTCCACGGGATGCGCAACCTGGCCATCGTCGAGCTCTTCTACTCCACGGGGATGCGGCTCAGCGAGCTGCAGGGGCTGAACGTGGACGACCTGGACCTGGTCAGCGAGCGCGCGCGGGTGATGGGGAAGGGGCGCAAGGAGCGCATCGTGCCGATCGGGCGGATGGCGGTGCGCGCGCTGCGGCACTACTACGAGGGCCGCACGCTCGTCCTCGGCCAGTCCACGCGCGGCGACCGGCGCGCGGTGTTCCTCGGGCAGACGGGGAAGCGCCTGACCGTCCGCGCGATCCAGAACATCGTCAAGGCGTTCCTCAAGCAGGTGGGCGACGAGCACGGCCTGTCGACGCACTCGCTCCGCCACACCTTCGCCACCCACATGCTCGACGGCGGCGCGGACCTGATGGCGGTGAAGGAGCTGCTCGGCCACGCCAGCCTCTCCACCACGCAGATCTACACGCACACGTCGAAGGAGCGCCTGAAGCAGGTCTATCGCCAGGCGCACCCGCGGGCGTAGGCCGGCTCTGTCATCCGGTTGACGCCCGAACCGATCTCACGCCGACGTCATCTGAGGCCGGCCAGACCGTCATCGCGTCCGCGCCCGAGGTCGCGGGCCGAAGGATCTATCATCGCGGCAGCACGTGAATCGGTGGAACGCACCGATACTTCACCGGCACGGGGGCATCAGTTTCCATTCAGGACAATTGTTGACAGGCCAGCGAGGGGATGAGTAGGTTGGGGAACGTCTGTAGCTCGCCGGAGTGCCCACCCACGCCGAAAGTTGAGGACACGCATGAACAAGCTGAAGCTGGATCTCGACACGTTGTCGGTGCAGTCGTTCGAGCCTGGAGCGACCGCCGCGGCCCGTGGCACGGTGCGCGCCGGGGAGGCGCCCCCCTCTGCATGGGATCCGACCCCGTGTTCCATTTGCATGACCGTCTGCAAGCCGACGGTGGTCGGCCCCAATCTCACCGACGTCGTGTACTGACGTCGGCGCGGCGCCAAACAGCCTGCGGGGCGCGGGACGAACTCGTCCCGCGCCCCGCTTGCCGTCGGATTCGCCATTCCCGCGCTTGCGGTGTAGAAGGAATGACGCGAGCTTGCCCCGGCCCGAGCGCTGGGGTAAATCGTTTCGGGGACGCACCGTCGCCCGCCGCGGGCGGATCTGAAGTCCGCGAAGGCGGACTGCGTGTAGTTGTAGCCGCGAGTTCACTCGCATGGTTGCATCCTCCGATCCCCCGATCTGCGTCGCACGTAGTGGTGACACGGGGCGGGATGGGGACGGTTCGGAAGAGTTGATCGACAGATCCGGGAGATAGATGAGCATCCAGAAGTGGCACGCCACCACCATCCTGGCCGTCCGCCGCGACGGCAAGGTGGCGCTGGGCGGCGACGGGCAGGTGACCACCGGCGACATCGTGGCCAAGAGCAGCGCCGTGAAGGTGCGCAAGCTGCGCGACGGGCGGATCCTGGCCGGGTTCGCGGGGTCGGTGGCCGACGCCTTCACCCTGTTCGAGAAGTTCGAGGAGAAGCTGGAGCGCTTCCCCGGCAACCTCTCCAAGGCGGCCGTCGAGCTCGCGAAGGAGTGGCGGAGCGACCGCTACCTGCGCCGGCTCGAGGCGCTGCTGGCGGTGGCCGACCGCCAGCACACCTACATGATCTCCGGCACCGGCGACGTGATCGAGCCCGACGACGACATCGTGGCGATCGGCTCGGGGGGCGCGTACGCGCTGGCGGCGGCGCGCGCGCTCAAGGAGCACTCCACCCTCACCGCGCCCGAGATCGTGCGCCGCGGGCTGGAGATCGCCGGCGAGATCTGCATCTACACGAACACCAACATCACCGTGCTGGAGCTGGAGTGAGCGGCCCTCCGACGACGGGCACCGCTCGCCCGGGACAGGAATAGAATGGCGACGAACGAGACCGAGATCCCGCAGGCGGCGCCGGCGCAGGCCGACGGCGCGCAGCCCGCCGAGGGCGAGCTCCAGCCCTGGCTGGACGAGCTGACCCCGCGCGGCATCGTGGCCGAGCTGGACAAGTACATCGTGGGGCAGAAGGAGGCCAAGAAGGCCGTGGCCATCGCGCTGCGCAACCGCTGGCGCCGCCAGCGCGTGGACGACGAGCTGCGCGACGAGATCGTCCCCAACAACATCATCATGATCGGCCCCACCGGGGTGGGGAAGACGGAGATCGCGCGGCGCCTGGCCCGCCTGGCCGGCGCGCCGTTCGTGAAGGTGGAGGCCAGCAAGTTCACCGAGGTGGGCTACGTGGGCCGCGACGTGGAGTCGATGGTCCGCGACCTGGTGGACGCGGCGGTGAACATGGTGCGCACCGACCGCGAGGACGAGGTGCAGGAGGTGGCCGAGCAGCGCGTGGAGGAGCGGCTCCTCGACCTCCTCATCCCCCCCGTCGACGGCGACAAGCCCGCCCCGCCGCGGGAGCCCGCGCAGCCCGCCGGCGAGCAGCCGCGCGTCTTCGTGGCCGGCCCCACCGGCGCGGTGGAGCGCCGCGAGGACGCCGAGGTGCGCGAGCGGCGCGAGCGCACGCGCGAGAAGTTCCGCCAGCTGCTGCAGGACGGGAAGCTGGAGGACCGCGAGGTGGAGGTCGAGGTCACGCAGAGCATGCCCATCGAGAACATGATGATCCCGATGGGCGGGGGGATGGACGGTGGCATGGACGGCAACCTGATGGACATGCTGCAGGACATGCTGCCCAAGAAGACCAAGCGCCGCACCGTCACCGTCGCCGAGGCGCGCCGCATCCTGCTGCAGGACGAGCTCGACAAGCTCGTGAACATGGACGAGGTGGTGAACGAGGCGCTCGACCGCGTGGAGGAGATGGGGATCATCTTCCTCGACGAGATCGACAAGATCGCGGGCGACCACGGCGGCGCCGGCCCCGACGTCTCGCGCGAGGGCGTCCAGCGCGACCTCCTCCCCGTGGTCGAGGGCTCGACGGTGGGGACGAAGTACGGGATGGTGCGGACGGACCACATCCTGTTCATCGCGGCGGGCGCGTTCCACGTGGCCAAGCCGAGCGACCTGATCCCCGAGCTGCAGGGCCGCTTCCCGATCCGGGTGGAGCTGAAGTCGCTCACCGAGGCGGACTTCGTGCGCATCCTGACCGAGCCCAAGAACGCGCTGCTGACGCAGTATCGCGCGCTGGTGGCGGCCGAGGGGGCCACGCTGGAGTTCTCGGAAGACGGGGTGAACGAGATCGCCCGCATCGCCGCGCAGGTGAACGAGCGGATGGAGAACATCGGCGCGCGCCGGCTGCACACCGTGCTGACGACGCTGCTGGAGGACATCCTCTTCGACCTCCCCGAGCTGGAGGCGAAGGAGATCCGCATCGACGGCGAGACGGTGCGCAGCCGCCTGAAGGAGATCGTGGAGGACGAGGACCTGCGGAAGTACATCCTCTGATCGCCACACGCCGGCGATGACGGACATCTACGACGACGTCGCGTGGTGCCTCGACGGGGCGACCGAGGACAAGCCGCTCGCGCTGGACGGGCTGATCAGCTGCATCGACTACCGCCAGCACATGATCGCCACCCGCGACGAGATCGCCGCCGCGCTCCTGCGCCTGCGCGGCGAGGGCCGCGTGGCCGGGACGGCGGCGGGGGGATACTACCCGATCGAGCCGGGTCACGCGGAGGGCACCGCGTTCGCCGGGCCGACGCAGGCGGAGCACGAGACGGCGTACGCGGCGTACGACGAGCGAATGCGACGGTAAGCCCGCCGCCCCGAGTGAACACGGAAGCGGCGCATCCACGGTGGATGCGCCACTTCGCTTTCTACGTGCTACGCAGCGATCAGCGGTCGCGCAGCTCGTCGGGGGTGGTGCTCTCGACGCGCCGGCTGTGGGCCTCGAGCGCGTCGCGGTTGCGCTCGGCCTCGTGCACGTTCGACTGCGCGCGCGAGGCGTCTTCCGATGCCGGCGCGCCGCGGATCGGCTCGTCGGTGCTGGAGGGCGCGGTGGCCTCGGTGCGCTCGCTCTGCGCGGCCAGGGCGTCGCGGTTCTCCTCGGCGTTGCGCACGTGCTCGCGCGCCTGCGACGGGTCTTCGGACGCGCGCTGGTCGCCGTTCCCGGAGAATTGGTCCATGCTCTTCCTCCCGGTCGTTTCGTTCCCTCAGGGTGAGCCGCGGGGGAGGGGCAACTTCCATTCCGGCTCCCTTCCTGAATCCCCTGACCACCTGTACATTCCGTACGCAATCTGCCGTCACTCACATTTCGGGGAGGTACTATGGAAGAGATCAACGTCCTCACGGGAGTGATCGTCGATACGGCTTATCGAGTGCACAGCCGGCTTGGCCCCGGGCTGCTGGAGTCTGTTTACGAAGCGGTGCTGGGGCGTTCATTGGAACAGAAGGGGTTGTCGGTCGAGCGTCAGAAGGTAGTGGGATTCGAGTTCGACGGAATGCGATTCGACGAGGGGTTTCGAGTCGATCTGCTCGTCGATGGAAGGGTCATCGTCGAGTTGAAATCAGTCGAGAACCTAGCCCCCGTTCACAGCAAGCAGCTTCTCACCTATCTGCGGCTGCTCAATCTGCCAGTTGGGCTGTTGATCAACTTTGGCGCGCCTCGTCTAAACGAGGGGCTGCGTCGTATCGCCAACCACGCACCAAACTGATTGGTCTCACGCAGAGGCCGCAGAGGTCGCAGAGGGACTGCGAGGAAGTTCTCTGCGACCTCTGCGGCCTCTGCGTGAGGCCATTCTTTTTCCGTGCTTGACGTGGCAGGATGCCGCCCGCAGGTTGCGCGGCTCCTTCACCGAACGGAGACAAAGGCGAGCGATGGCGAACAGCCTGGAGGAGTTCCGCCGCTTCCGCGAGCGCATGAACACGCGCATCCTCGAAGCCGGCAACCTGGAGATCAAGCGCTTCTTCGCGCTCGACACGCGGTGCTACGAGCCCGGCGCCCTCGACGCGAAGACCAAGGAGCTGCTCGGCCTCGTCGCGTCGATGGTGCTGCGCTGCGACGACTGCATCACCTACCACATCGTCCGCTGCCGCGAGGAGGGCGTCTCCGACGACGAGTTCTTCGAGGCCTTCAACGTCGGGCTGGTCGTCGGCGGCTCCATCGTCATCCCGCACCTGCGCCGCGCGGTCGACACCCTCGACCAGCTCAACGCCCAGGTTGCCCGGGACGACGCGGCCTCCGCCGAGCTCACCGAGGGCGCGGACGAGGTCGGCGCATGAGCCCGATCCCCCATCCCGAGGTCGAGGCCTTCCGCCGCGAGTTCCCCATCCTCCAGACGCGCACCTACCTCAACTCCTGCTCGCTCGGCGCGCTGGGCACGCGCTCGATGGGGTACCTGGGCGAGTACCAGGCGCTCTGGAACACCCTTGGCGCCAGCGCCTGGTACGAGCTGTGGATGGGGCGCATCGACGACCTGCTCGACCGCGTGGCCTGGCTCTGGAACGCGCGCCGCCCCGAGGTCGCCCTCTCCCCCAGCGTCTCCGGCGCGCTGGCGGCCGTCTCCTCGGCCATCGACTACTCGAAGCGCAACCGCGTGGTCGTCGCCGAGCTCGACTTCCCCACGCTCGTCTACCAGTGGCTCGCGCGGCACGACGTGGAGGTGGTGCGCGTCCCCAGCGACGACGGGATCGGCGTCGATCCCGCACGCTTCGCGGAGCTGGTGGACGAGCGCACGGCGCTGGTCGCCACCAGCCACGTCTTCTACGGCACCGGCTTCGTGCAGGACCTCGGGCCCGTCGCGAAGGCGGCTAAGGACGCGGGCGCGCTCTTCCTGGTCGACGGCTACCAGGCGTGCGGCCAGATCCCCGTCGACCCCCGCGCCCTCGGGGCCGACGTCTACGTCGGCGGGCCGCTCAAGTGGCTCCTGGGCGGCCCCGGGCTGGCCTTCCTCTGGGTGCGCGAGGAGCTGATCGACTCGCTCCGCCCCACCGTCACCTCGTGGTTCGGCGCGGCCAACCAGTTCGAGTTCCGCACCGACGCGCTGGAGTACCGCGACGACGCCGGGCGCTTCTCCCTCGGCACCCCCGCCGTCCCCACCGTCTACACCGCGCTGGGGGGACTGGAGGTCTTCGCCGCCGCCGGGCTGGAGAAGTGCCTCGACCGCATCCGGGCGCTCACCGGACACCTCGTGGCGCGGCTGGATGCCGAGGGGTGGGAGATGAAGATCGCCCGCGACCCCGCCCGCCGCTCGGCGATCGTCATGGTGCGCCACGACGACGCGCCCGGTGCGGTGGGACGCCTCGCCGAGCGGGGGATCATCGTCGACTACCGCGGCTCCTACGTCCGCGTGTCCCCCCACTTCTACAACACCGCGGACGAGAACGACGCGTTCGTGGACGCGCTGCGGACCGTCTGATCCGGGCGCGGGCAGGCTGGGCGTTCAATTTCTCGACAACCCGCGATCCCGATAACTCCAGCGGAGCCGCCGAGTCCACCTCTCGGCGGCTCCGCTCTCTGCGTGCGACGCCCAGCCGTAGCAGTCTTGCAGAGTGCGGCAGGCATTGCAGGGGGTCTGGCGCCGGATGACTCGATGTGCCACTCGCCACGGGGCAAAAGGCGCGTTTTCGGCGAAATTGTTCCCTTACGGGAACATCGTGCGTTCCTGAATGGGAACAATCGATTGATGAACGGTGTGCCGGTCCGCGGATAAATTCTTGCCACCGTTCAACATCCAGTCACGGCTCACCCGGCACGCCCGTTGCCCCCCAGCGCCGCCGACTGCCCGTGCTGATCCCACTCTGCAACGTCGCAGCGTAATCCATCCCCGTTCCATCCACATCCCGAGGAGCAACACCCATGAAGAAGCTCGCCCTGGGCCTGGCCGCCGTGGCCTGCGCCGTGGTGCCCGCGATGGCCAATGCGCAGACCGCCAGCGCCACCGTGAACGCCAGCGCCACCGTGCAGGCCAGCCTGACCGCGGCCACCACGCACCAGCTCAAGTTCGGCACGCTGGCCATGGGCGCCAGCTCGACGCTCGCCTCCAGCGGCGCCAGCCAGGCCTCGCTCTCCGGCCTGACCACCGCCGGTCTGGGCCAGATCCAGGTGGGTCACAACTCGAACGTGAACGTGACCGCCACCGTGCCGGCCACCCTGCTGAACTCGGTGAGCGGCCAGACGCTGGGCTTCTCGGCCACCTGCGCCACGGCCAGCAGCAGCGGCGGCACGGGCACGGCGGTGGGGAGCTGCGCCACCTTCTCGTTCAGCGCGGCCGCCCCGGGCACCGTGCAGAGCACCTACGTGCTGGTCGGCGGCACCGTCACCGGCAACGCGGCGGCGGGCGTGGGCACCTTCACGGGTGACATCGACTTCACCTTCACCGCGACCAACTGATCGCGGCCATGGCGAGGCGGTCCGCAATCTTCCCGCTTCGCCGCGGGCCGGGGGCGTGGCTCTGCGCCGCGCTCCTGGCCCTCTTCGCCGGACCGTGCCAGGCCCGCGGGCAGGGCACGGTCTCGGTGCTTCCGGTGCAGGGGCTGCGCTTCGGCACCCTGTCGATCGGGATCCCCACCGTGGTCAGCCCGCTGGACGGCAGCCGCCGCGCCTCGGTGGAGCTGCTGGGCTCGGGGCACGTCACCATCACCTTCGAGCTCCCCAGCGGCCTGAGCGCGGCGAAAGGCGGCCCGCTTCTTCCGCTGCGCTTCAACGGCACGGACGGGCGCGTTACCTTCCCCAAGTCGGGGCGGATGCTGGTGTTCGATCCCGCCGCGCCGGTGTCGTTCAACCTCCCCCCGGGGCAGGGCGCGGCGACGGTGTGGCTGGGAGGATCGGCCGAGCCGGGGCCGCGGCAGCCGCCGGGCGCGTACTCGGCCAGCATCACCGTGAACGTGGTGGTCGCCAACCCGGCGACCTGACAGGACTCTGGAGAGCAGGACTTCAATGGCGGGACGCGGTCGAATGCACAGGTTCCCGATCGGGCGCACGCTCGTCGCCGCGCTGGCGCTGCTGGCGGGGGTGGCGGCGCGCGCGCACGCGGTGTCGGTCAGCCCCACCGCGCTGTACATCGACTCGCGCACGCGCACGGGCGTGCTGACGCTCTTCAACCCCGGCGCGCTCCCCGAGGAGATCACCATCGACTTCGCCTACGGCTTCCCGCAGGCGGACTCGGCGGGGAACGTCTCCGTCCCCACCACCAGGGAGCCGGGACCGGGAGAGCCGTCGGCGATGGCGTGGATGCGCGCCTTCCCGCGCCGCCTCCTCCTGCAGCCGGGCCAGCGGCAGATCGTCCGCGTCCTCGTCGAGCCTCCGGCCGATCTCGCCGACGGCGAGTACTGGGCGCGCATCCTGATCTCCTCGCGCGGCGGGCAGCCGCCGATCGAGCAGACGCAGGGCGACGTGCGGCTGCAGCTGAACGTGCAGACCACGCTGGTGATGGCCGCCAACTACCGGAAGGGCGACCTGCGCACCGGCGTCACCCTGAACTCGTCGTCGGCGCACCGCACGGCGGACGGGGTGCAGCTGCAGGTGGACCTGTCGCGCACCGGGAACGCCGCCTATCTGGGCCGGATGCGCGCCGAGCTGCTGGACGCGGGCGGCAACGTCGCCGCGACGCTGTACGACGACCTGGCCGTCTACCGCACCATGCGCCGGCGGCTGACCTTCCCGGTGCCCGCGGGCGCGAACGGGCCGTTCACCGTGCGCATCCACATCGACACCGAGCGCGAGGACCTGCCGCCCGGCGGCGCCCTTCCCGCCTCGCCCATCGACCAGCGCATCCCCGTCACATGACGCTCCGCGGCGCGCTCACGGCCATTCTTCTCCCGACGCTGCTGCTGATGGCGCCGGGCGTGGCCGCGCGCGCCGTCGCGCAGGCTCCGCCGCAGTGGAAATCGACGGTCACCGCCAGCGTGCTGGTGGCGCCGCCGCCGATCCTGCTCACCACCACGCGCGACCTGTACTTCGGCAACGTCGACCCGGGGCAGGTGATCTCCGTCCCCGCGCGCCCGGCGTATCCCACCGGGACGTGGGCGGCGGGCGCCCGCTTCGGGAATCTCGCGAAGACCGTGCGCTATGGCGTGCGCTTCACCCTGCCGACGCAGCTGTCCAACGGCACGGCCACGATGCCGGTGAGCTGGAACGGCACGCAGTACGGCTGGCTCTGCGTGTGGAACCAGACCACGGGGACGGCGGGGGTGTGCGCGGTGCAGGACGCGTCGTTCAACCCGTCGTCGCACACCACGGTGGCCGGCGCGCTGGTGATCGACCTGCCCAACAACACGCCGCAGAACCACGTCTTCGCGGCCGACATCTACGTCGGCGGCCAGCTCAGCGTGCCCGCCGGCTCGCTGAAGCCCGGCACCTACTCGGCCCCGCTCACCATCACGGTGTCGGTCATCGGCTGATCCCATGCGCCGCTCCGGGCGCGCGGGCGCCGCATTCCTCCCGCTGTTCCTCTCCCTCATCGCCCTGACCCCCCGCGCGGCCGCCGCGCAGGAGGAAGGGCTGTTCGAGCTGCGCCTGACCGCGCTCCCCGAGAGCCGCACCGTCTCCGTCCTCCTCGATCCGCGCGGCCAGCCGCTCGTCCCCCTCCGCGCGACGCTCGACTATCTCCAGATCCCGATCGTGGACCGCGGCGACACGGTGGCGCTGGAGTGGCCGCCGGGCGTGTGGAGCACGCGCATCGACCTCTCCACCCGCGTGGTGACGTCCGGCCGCACGGCGTTCACCGTGGAGCCCGCCGAGTGGCTGCGGCGCGAGCGCGAGGTCTACCTCTCCCCCGCGGCGCTGGGGCGGGTGCTGGGCGCGGAGGTGCAGGTGGACTGGGAGAACGTCAGCATCCTCTTCTCCGGCCGGAACGACTTCCCCGCCGTGCGCCGCGCGCAGGAGGCCGCCAGACGACAGGGGGATCTCCGCGCGGGCGGCGGCGCGCTGCGGCCCGCGCCGGAGCCGGACGTGGCCTATCCGTCGCGCAGCGGGGGATGGACGGCGGGGTGGGGGATCTCGGGGGATTGGACCGAGGGCGATTTCCGCGGGCGGGGGCGCGGGGCGGTGGGTGCGGCGCTGCTGGGGGGATCGATCGAGACCGGGGGGACGGCGGCGTTCGACAGCGCGGGGGTGCGCTTCGTGGACCCGTACGGCACCTACGACCGCGCTTTCCCGCGCTCGCGCTGGGTCCGCCGCATCCAGCTGGGCGACGTGCTGAGCGACGGCCTGCTGACGCGACCGTTCTTCGGCGTGGCGGTGACGAACGAGCCGGTGTACGCGCCGCGCTTCTTCGGCGAGGCGCTGATCCGCCCCGTGGTCCCCGCCGGGTGGGAGTACGAGGTGTACCAGGGCGAGTACCTGGTCGGCGTGTCGACGCGCGGCGCCAACGAGCCCATCCCCACGCCCATCGGCTACGGAACCACGCCGGTGCGCGTGCGGCTGCTGGGTCCGGCGGGGCAGGAGCGGACGGAGGAGCTGACCTTCCTCGTCCCCGCCGTGCAGGTGCCGCCGGGGGAGTGGAGATACTTTGCCGGCGCGGGGGCCTGCCGCACGGACGACTGCACGGGCTACGGATACGCGGACCTGCGCCGCGGCCTGTCGCGAACGCTGACGCTGGGCGCGGGGGTGGACCACACCGCGCGGCGCGACAGCGCGGCGGAGACGCACCCGTACGGCATCCTGGCCTGGAACCCGTTCCCCGAGCTGCGCGCCGAGGTGCGGGCGCGCGCCGGCTCGTTCGTACACGCCGAGCTGCAGCGCTACAGCCGCTACGGGGGATGGCGCGTGGCGGGGGGATGGAAGCGCCAGGAAGGCTTCAGCACGCTGGCCGCGCCGCAGTGGTTCACCGAGGCCGGGGGCGCGTTCAAGGTCGGCCTCCCCGGGCGGGGACAGCTCCTGGGCCTCGCGCTCCGGACGCGCGGCGAGAGCCCCGGCTCGGTGGACGCGTGGCAGGCGTCCGCGACGAGCGGCTTCCGGCGGCTGCAGCTGACCGCCGGCTACGAGAGCGGCTTCCAGGCGACGGACGTGGCCACGCTGCAGGCGCATCTCTTCGTCCCCCGCCACATCCTCCCCGCGCTGCGCGACCTGAACCTGACCTCGCGCGTGGACTGGTCGTCCGCCGGCGTGCAGACGGCGTCGCTGGGGGCCATGTTCCGCCCGCGCGAGCGCGCCAGCCTCACCGTGTCGGCGGGGTGGAGCGGGCAGACGCGGCAGCCGGAGATCGCGATCGCGCTGATCACGCGCACCTCCAGCGCGTACGTGCAGACCAACGCGTACAGCCAGGGCGCGCGGCACGGGGCGTTCTTCAGCGCGGGCGGCGGGGTGGCGCTGGGCGCGGGCGGCGTGGAGGCCAGTCCGTTCGAGACCATGGGGCGGGGCGGGGTGAGCGGTCGGGTGTTCTACGACGAGAACGGCAACGGGGTGATGGACCCCGGCGAGCAGCCCGCGGCCGACGTCCCCGTCGCGGTCGGCGGCGAGCGGGCGACGAGCGACGCGAGCGGCCGCTACCGCGCGTGGGGAATCCTGCCGTACGCGGTGCTCCCGCTGGGCGTCGACACGCTGAACCTGACGGTGACGGACGTGGCGCCGCGCACCCCCGAGTACCTGCTGCGCCCCACGCCCAACGCGTACAGCGAGATCGACCTGCCGCTGGTCCGCACGCGCGAGGCCACGGGGCACGTACGCTGGCGGGCGACGCGGCAGGGCGCGCTGGGCGGCATCACCGTGGAGATCCGCCGCGACGGCGACGCCCAGCCGCGCCGCGCCGTGACCTTCAGCGACGGCGAGTTCTACGTTACGCGTCTCCCTGCCGGCGAGTACACGCTCACCGTCGCCGCCAGCTCGCTCGCCGCGCTGGGTGCGGCGACGGACCCTGCTTCGGTGCGCTTCACCGTCCCGGCGACCGCGGGCGCGGCATCCGTCGAAATCCCCACCATCTTCCTGCAACGCCGCTGAACTGATTGGTCTCACGCAGAGGGCGCAGAGGACGCAGAGGAAAAGCCGCTGGTGTGCTGAGTCCCTCTGCGACCTCTGCGCCCTCTGCGTGAGATAAATAGACAGCCTGCGGTGACGCGATTCTGTACGCTACGCCGTAAGTGGTTCAGGAAGATGGGTTTACGAGATTTGATCGGAGTCCGCCGTTTATCATCTCCACGTCCGTCGGAAATTCTTGTCTGCTCAGATATCATTGCAAATAAATAACTTAGGATAATAGATGATGTGGCCCGGCTCTGGCTTCGGCATGTGTGCCGATGAGCCGAGCTACTCACCTCTTTCTCGCCGCGATCGCGCTGATCGCCATCGCGCGGCCCGCCACGGCGCAGGCCGCGCGCGCCACCATCACCGCGTCGGCGACGGTGGTGGAGCCGATCGCCTTCGCGGCGGGGCCGAGCACCGTCGCCGCGACCCGCCGCGCGATCGACGTCACCACGCCGGTGGCGGTGCGGGGGCGCGCCGCGCACGTGGTGCAGGTCGTCCGCGCGGACGACGCCCAGCCGCGCATCGACGCCGCCGTGCGCCCGCACGTGCGTGTGACGTCTCCGAACGGCGCCTCCGTCCGCGCGTACGACGTCCGCCTGCGCCTCTCCGCCGCCGACGCGCCCAGGCCCGCGGCGGTGACGTACGTCATATCTACTGTAAATTGATCTAAAAAGAGCTGTATTGCCCCCCAAGCGCTGACGTGGCGCCGCTTGGACGGCGCCAGTCAAGGCGGAGATCGGCAGGGCGATTCCCAGGGGCGGGCGGTGGGACGACCGGCGAAGGTTTGGGCGCGTTTGAAGAACTACACAGCGGCGGCAGCCACGTCAGCATGCGCCCGAGGTAGGGTGTCGCGTCGAACCCTTGTGCAGAGTTCCCTGCGACCGTGCCCCTGTAAAGAGCAAGCTTCGGCCCAACTGTGGAACCACATGTAAGTCGTTGTAGTTGAATAGCTTGAGTGTAGTCTCGGTAAGCCTGCGTCCGTTGGTGTGTTCCCGAATGGGAACAGCATCCGTTCCCGGCAGGAACATCGGGGCACGTCACAGGACCCATTTTGTCGTTCCCGGACCAACCCGTCTGGCGATTTCCCCACGCGGAGCGGTCCATCGGGGGTCGAACGAGCTTCGATCCATCTTCGACGTTCCCATTCGGGAACAAGGCAGACGTAGAAAGGCCCGGCGGATCGCTCCGCCGGGCCTTCGTTGCCTGGCCGCCCAGTCGCGCTACGCGGCTTTCTCGGTGATGCCGTGGCGCTTGCGGCGCTGCCACAGGACCTTGCGCGAGACCCCGAGCTGGCGCGCCGCCTCGTTGATGCTGCCGCCCACCTCGCGCAGCGTGGCCTCGATGTACATCCGCTCCACCTCGTCCAGCGTCAGCCCGCGCGGGACGGGGATGGCGTTGTGATCCTCCTCGCGCCCGGGCGTGCCGCTGAGCTCGGGGATCTGCAGCACGTGGTCGCGCGAGAAGATCATCGAGCGCTCGATCACGTTGCGCAGCTCGCGCGCGTTCCCGGGCCAGTCGTAGGCCTGCAGCCGGCGCACGCCCTCGCTGTCGATGGCCGGCAGCGGCTTGGCGAAGTACTCGGCCGCGCGCTTCACGAAGTGCCGCGCGATGGCGGGAATGTCGCTCTTGATCAGCCGCAGCGGCGGCAGCACCTGGCTGGCCACGTTCAGGCGGTAGTACAGATCTTCGCGGAAGCGGCCGCCGCGCACCTCGCCCGCCAGGTCCACGTTGGTGGCCGCGATCACGCGCACGGTGACCTTCTGCTCCACCGTCGAGCCGATGCGCCGGAAGACGCGGCCTTCGAGGAAGGTCAGCAGCTTGGCCTGCAGCTCCAGCGGCATCGACCCGATCTCGTCGAGGAAGAGGGTGCCGCCGTCGGCCACCTCCACCAGCCCCTTCTTGGTCTGCCGCGCGTCGGTGAACGCGCCCTTCTCGTAGCCGAAGAGCTCCGCCTCGAGCAGGGTGCCGGGGATGGCGGCGCAGTTGACCTCCACGAAGCGGAAGGCGGACTGCTGGCTGGCGCCGTGGATGGCGCGCGCCACCATGTTCTTTCCCGTGCCGCTCTCGCCCAGCAGCAGCGCGGTGACCTGGGGAACGGAGGCCACCTGGTCCACGAACTCGCGCACCTGCTGCACCAGCGGGTGCTGTCCCACGATCCCATGCCGGTCGAACTTGATCTGCGCGACGGTGGACAGCAGCTCGCGCGCGGGCGTCTCCTCCACCGCGCGGCGGAGGCGCGTCTCCAGCGCCTTGGGCTCGATGGGCTTGGTGACGAAGTCGGTGGCGCCGGCCTCTAGCGCCAGCTCGGCGTCGCCCTCCTTGCCGCGGGTGGTGACGATGATGACGGGGAGGGTGCGGTCGAACTCGCGCAGCCGCTCGGTGAAGGCGATGCCGTCGAGGCCGGCCATGGCCAGGTCGCACACCACGGCGTCGGGCGGGTCGGCGCGGATCTCGTCGAGCGCGTCCTCGGCGCGGGTGAAGCCCTTGGTGACGAAGCGCCGCCCGCGCTCCAGCTGCGCGGTGACCAGCGCCACCTGGTCGGCTTCGTCGTCGATGATGAAGACGGTCGGATTCACGGGTAGTGCGTGAGTGCGTCAGTGCATGAGTGCGCGGCGATTCCCGTCGCAACGACCATTCGCCGCTTCTGCCAGCTCGCGTCGGTTCGGGTGCAGTCACGCCCGCTGGTTTGATGCTTCCAACGATCCGGGGATGAAGTGAGATCTTGCTGTCCCCCGTCCCCTACTTCCGCTCCCAGCGGTTGGCGTCGCGCACCTGGTACTTGGTGAGCGTGCGCTCGATGGCGTCCTGGAGATCGAGCCCCATCTGGTTGGCCAGCACCACGCAGACGAAGACGATGTCGGCCAGCTCCAGCGCCACGTCCTGCTCGGGCTCGTCGGGCTTCTTGGTCTTGGGCCCGTAGCGGTGGTTGAGCTCCCGCGCCAGCTCGCCCACCTCCTCGGTCAGCCGCGCCAGGTTCACCAGCGGCGGAAAGTAGCCTTCCTTGAACTGCGAGATGTACGCATCCACCTGCTTCTGAACGTCGCGGAGATCCATCCGGGCGCCGGGTACTGGTTTCGAGTTGTGTTGGGGGGTGGAATAAAATTATGCATGTTCCCAAACGGAAACAAGGGTCTTGCGTTGCAGGGGGGTGGAGCGCGGCCTACATTCTCGCCGCGCCGCCCTCTCCGGCTCGCCGGGGCTCGCCACCTCTCGCGTACCGGGAGAGGTAGCCGGACGGGGCAGCGGCGCGGGTGGGATACACCGCCGCGGACGCGGCCGGCCCCCTCCCCCGGCCCCTCCGCCGCTGCGCAGGGCACTGCGCAGGGGAGGGGGGAACTCAGCGCGGTGACGGGACTTCGCGTGAGGGATGCGCGCCCGGAGGGCCGGGACACACCGCGCGCGAGCGGATGCCGCGGACCGGCCGGGATGCCGGGCGCGGTGGGGCCCGGCGCCGTTGGCCACAGCGGTATCGTGGCCTACGGCGCGCGCAGCCCGTTTTGGCGTCTCGGCGCCAAACACGCCCGAGAAAAACAGTGCGTTGGTGCGTCAGTGCGGAAGTGCGTTGGCCACGCGCAACCCGACGCACCACCGCACTCACGCACTCACGCACTCACGCATTTCCATGAGCCAGCCGCGGGTCGGGATCATCATGGGCAGCCGCAGCGACCGCGAGACCATGCAGGAGGCCGCGCGCGTGCTGGACGAGCTGGGGATCGGCTGGGAGATGGAGATCGTCTCCGCGCACCGCACCCCCGACCGCATGTTCCGCTACGCCGAGGAGGCCGAGGGGCGCGGGATCGAGGTGATCATCGCCGGCGCGGGCGGCGCGGCGCACCTGCCGGGGATGACCGCCGCCAAGACCGTCCTCCCCGTGATCGGCGTCCCCGTCCTCTCGTCCACGCTCAACGGGCTCGACTCGCTCCTCTCCATCGTGCAGATGCCGAAGGGCGTCCCCGTCGCCACCGTGGCCATCGGCAAGGCGGGCGCGGCCAACGCGGGGCTCCTGGCCGCGCGCATCCTGGGCACGCGCGACGAGGAGATCCGCGCGAAGCTCAAGGCATACGCCCATCAGTTGGGGGAGGACGCGCTCCGCCCCGACCCGCCGGCCGCGTGATGGCGGACGGCGTGTTCCTTCCCGGCTCGAGCATCGGGATCGTCGGCGGCGGGCAGCTGGGGCGGATGTTCGCGCTCGAGGCGCGGCGGATGGGCTACCGCGTCGTGGTCCTCGACCCCGGCGGCGACGCGCCCGCCGCGCAGGTGGCCGACGAGCACGTGCAGGCGCCGTTCGACGACCCCGCCGCCATGCGCGCGCTGGCCGAACGCTCCGACGTGGTCACGCTCGAGTGGGAGAACGCGGACGTGGCCACGCTGCGCGAGATCGAGCGCAGCGTCCCCGTCCGCCCCGGCCCCGGCGTCCTCGAGGTGGCCCAGCACCGCGTGCGCGAGAAGGACACGGCGCGGCGGCTGGGGATCCTGACCGCCGGCTACCGCGCCGTCTCCACCCGCGACGACCTGCGCGGGGCGCTGCGCGAGATCGGCACGCCCGCGGTGCTGAAGACGGCGCGCTGGGGGTACGACGGCAAGGGCCAAGCGGTGATCCGCGACCCGTCGGACGCCGATGCCGCGTTCGATGCCGTGGGCGGGGACGGGACGACGGAGCTGATCCTGGAGGAGTGGGTGCGCTTCTCGATGGAGATCTCCGTCGTGGCCGCGCGCGGGCCCGACGGCGCGACGGCGTGCTTCCCGGTCGCCGAGAACGTGCACCGCAACGCCATCCTCGACGTCTCCATCGTTCCCGCGCGCATCCCCGCGGAGATCGGTGACGAAGCGCGCCGCGTGGCCGTCTCCATGGCGGAGGGGCTGGGCGTCGTGGGCCTGCTGGCGGTGGAGATGTTCGTCGCCGAGGACGGGCACGTGCGCATGAACGAGATCGCCCCGCGGCCGCACAACTCCGGGCACTACACGCTGGAGGCCTGCCCGGTGAGCCAGTTCGAGCAGCAGCTGCGCGCCGTCTGCGGCCTTCCGCTGGGGTCGACGGAGCTGCTGCGCCCCGCCGCGATGGCCAACCTGATGGGCGACGACGCGGGGACGGCGCTCGGCCGCGCGGGCGTCGCGGACGCGCTGGGCGTCCCCGCGACGGCGCTCCATCTCTACGGCAAGGCCGAGGCGCGCCCCGGGCGGAAGATGGGGCACCTGACCTCGCTGGGCGGCACCGCCGAGGAGGCGCTGGAGCGGGTGTTGCGGGCGCGCGGGCACGTCACGGGCGAGAGGTAAGACGAGCCACCCCCTTGCGTTCCGCGCGGGCCCCATGCATTTGTAGAGAGGCCGCAGCAAACGACCCACGCGACACCGACCCTCCAGCCAGACGCATCCGTCCTCCCTCAAGGACGAACACCGCGTCAAGTCAGGAACGCTCCACGCAACGCGTTCCACCTTCAGCGGAAGCGAGAAACCAGCCGCGCCACGGCTCCGTAAACATGTGGGAACGCGCGGTGTACAAGGCTGCGTGGAACTGGCCCGCGCCTTGCCTCGTAGTACAGGGCAGGACGGGCGGATTGACCCAGGAGGCTCCGTGATCCTTCACTGCAACTTCGAAGAGCTTCGGGCGCTTACGGCGGCCTCGGAGATGATCGTGGCGGATGCCCACGGTCATGCCGGCGCCGTCGCGCCCCCCTCGGAGGAGCTGGGGATGGTGGAGCAGCTCCTCCCGCGCCTGACCGGCGACGTCAGCATCGAGACCCTCGAGGACCAGCGCCGAGTGCAGCGGGCGGTGTCGTTCATCTGCCACGACCTGCATCAGCGGCTGGACGAGCAGATCATCGCCACCAACCCGGCCAACGAGGACGCGGTGTCGCTGTACTTCGACTACGGCCACTCGCGCACCGTGCTCCACCGCCTGGACCTGATGGGCGCGGAGATGGAGGCGATCATCGACCTGATCCACGGCGGCCGCGCCGCCGCCGCCGGCAGCGTCACCTTCCCCGACTGACGCCGCATCGCGACCGAACGCGACGAGGCCCCGCACCGGATGCCGGTGCGGGGCCTCTGCTTTGCTGGTCGCCGCGACGATGCAACGGATCGCATCACCGGGTGCATCATCGCGATCCATCCAGCTCTGTCCGCGCAGGGGATTTGGCGCGCGCAGCGGTCCACGTCTCGCCTAAACCCTTATCCGGATCGACGGTCCAACACGGCTATGAACCACGGAGGGTTCGAACTCAATTCGTGACGAGTGGGTTGATCAACCGGAGTCCGGCGATCCACTGAAAATCCCGGGAATTGTTCGTTGCGAGCGGGATCCTGTGTTCCAGAGCGGTCGCGGCGATAAGTGCATCTCCAAGCGAGAGCTTCCGCTGCTGCCGCAAGGCGACCGCGCCGTCGATCACCTGGCGGTCTATGTCGAGCATCGGAATCGCTGCAAAGAATCGCTCGAGCGAAACACGGTCTCGCGGATCGAGCGCATGATAACCGAGCGCCTCCACGTACGTGATGGCCGACACCGCAATCGCGTTCTCCGTGAGGAAGCGGTGAACGGATGGATATGCCGGATCGGCTGCGTAGATGATGACGTTCGTATCGAGCAGGATCATTCGTCACGTCCGGGAAGCGGCCGGTCTTTCCGAACTTCTCGCTGCCACGCCACGGGATCGGGGATCGACCTGATCCCGCCGCGCGACGCGATCTCCTGTAGCGCAGCCAGCGCCGCACCGCGGCGTTCCTCGGGCGCCGCCGTGTCTTCGTCGTCGGGTACGATCACCTTGACTGCCTTCGGCCGGTCATCGGCCGGCGCACGGCCTCTCCACTCCAGGCAGTTACCCGACAAAACGGCATCGTAGCTCTGGCTCATCGGAATCCTCGATAGTGTTATGAACAATTTAGACAAGTCCTGCACGAAAGGGAAGGGTCGCGCCATCCCCCTAAGCGGCGCTGCGGTACCTCTTCAGGCTGAGCTGCAGCGGGCACGAGGCAGCGTCCACGGTGTATGGGGCGGGATGATGCAGACGCCCGTGCTTTCACCCGCCGCGCTCTCCGCGCGGATCCGCAACCGCGCGCGGGAGATGGGGTTCGACCTGGTCGGCATCGCCCCTGCGCACGCGAGCGCGCACGGCGATGCCTACGAGCGCTGGGTGGAGATGGGGATGCACGGCGAGATGGGCTACCTCTCGCGCGAGGACGCCGTCGCCAGGCGCCGCGACCCGGCGGTGCTCGTTCCCGGCGTGAAGTCCGCCGTGGTCGTGGGGCTGCGCTACTACGTGCCCGACGCGGACGAAGGAGTCACCACCGACCCATCGCGCGGCATCGTCGCCCGCTACGCGCGCGGCGACGACTACCACGAGCTGATGAAGGAGCGGCTGATCGCGTTGCAAAACTGGATTGGCGCGGAGTTGGTGCCGGTCGGCGGGCGTGCGTACGTGGACACGGGCGCGGTGCTGGAACGCGAGCTGGCGCAGCGGGCGGGGCTGGGGTGGCAGGGGAAGAACACCATGCTCATCCACCCGCGCCGCGGCTCGTACTACTTCCTCGGCGAGGTGCTGCTCGATGTGGAGCTGGAGTACGACCACCGCTTCGTGAAGGACCACTGCGGCACCTGTACCCGTTGCCTCGACGCGTGCCCCACCGGCGCCCTCCTCGGCCGCGACCCGACGGGCGCGCCGGTGATGGACGCGCGCCGCTGTATCTCGTACCTCACCATCGAGCTGAAGGGCGCCATCCCGCGCGAGCTGCGCCCGCTGATGGGCAACCGCATCTACGGCTGCGACATCTGCCAGGAAGTGTGCCCGTGGAACCGCTTCTCCAAGCCGACGGACGAGGCGGCGTTCCTGGCGCGCGAGGGGTTGGACGGTCCGTCGCTGATCGAGTGGATGACGATGACGCAGGAGGAGTTCAGCCGCCGCTTCAAGAACTCGCCGATCAAGCGGACGAAGCGCCGGGGGCTCCTGCGCAACGTCGCCGTCGCGCTCGGCAACTGGGGCGCGCCGGAGGCCGTCCCCGCGCTGGCGATCGCGCTGAACGACGAGGAGCCGCTGGTGCGCGGGCACGCGGCGTGGGCGCTGGGGCGCATCGGTTCCGAGGGCGCGACGCAGGCGCTGTCTTCCCGCTTGGAGGCTGAGTCCGATACGTGGGTTCGCGAGGAGATCGCGCTCGCGCTCGAAGCGGTAACTGCTTGATATGGCTGTAGATACTCGCAGTATTGCTTTGTGGAACACTCAACTCGCCAGCAACATTCTCACAATGACATAGCCGCGAGAAGGGGCGGCGGCTGAGTCTCCCGCGCTCCACGTCGTCCCCCGGTTCCGCCGGGCGTAGACGCGCTCACGTGTTTTCGTATCTTTCCCGTAACGAGCCGTCACGGCTGCGGGCCGCGTCCGGAATGGCGCGATGCATCCGACCGGACGTAACCGACGAGAACAGACCGAAATCGCACGTGATGAGCGCCTCCCTGCCGCTGTCCCCCGTGCCTGTGGACGTCGATCCGATCTGGGTCTTCGACGGAAGATCTCCAACGCCGGACCTCGCGGAGATCGGCGGAAAGGCATTCAACCTGGTCCGCATCGCCCAGCGGACGCCCGCCGTTCCCTACTTCTTCGTGGTGCGGGCGGAAGCGCTGATGCACCTGCTGGGCGGCGACGCGTTGCCGGACACGGAGGAGGAGGCGGAACAGCTGCGGGAGCGGGCCGCGCGTGCGCCGCTCCCCGACGAGGTGCGGCAGGCGCTCCGCGAGGCGCTGGAGGCTGTGGGAGACGGGCCGCTGGCGGTGCGCTCCTCGGCGGTGGGCGAGGACGGCGAGCGCAGCTCGTTCGCGGGACAGTTCGAGACGGTGCTGGGCGTGGCCCCGGACGAGGACGCGGTCTGGCGGGCCGTGTGCCGGGTGTGGGCGTCGGCCTTCCACCCGCGGGCGGAGGCGTACCGGCGCGAGCGCGGCGAGCGCGCCGGGGCCGTGGCCGTCGTCGTGCAGAGCCTGGTGGAGCCCGAGGCCGCGGGGGTCGCGTTCTCGGTCGACCCCGTCACCGGCGACGGCGCCACGGCGGTGGTCAGCGCCGTCTACGGCCTGGGCGAGGGGCTGGTGAGCGGCGCGTTGGACGCGGACACCTACTACGTGCGTACCGCGGCCGGCGGAGCCGCCACGGTGGAGGCGAAGGTGGCGCGGAAGCACCACGCGCTGCGCTTCGACGAGGCAGCGGTGGGGATCCGCCAGGAGAAGGTCGCCCCCGGGCTGCAGGACGAGCCGGCGCTGACCGAGGCCGAGGCGCGCGCCATCGCGGAGCAGGCGCGGGCGCTGGCGGCGTCCTTCGGCGCCGAGCAGGACGTGGAGTGGGCGCTGGCGCCCGGACCCGACGGGCCGCGCCATCTCTTCCTGCTGCAGGCGCGGCCGATCACCACGCTGGGGGAGACGCGCCCGGCCACGCTGCGGGTGTGGGACAACGAGAACCTGGTGGAGAGCCTCCCCGGGGTGACGCTCCCCCTCACCTACAGCGTGGCGCGGCGCGCGTTCGCGCAGCTGTACGTGGGCCACTGCCTGGCCCTGGGCGCCTCGGAGCGCGACGTCGCCGAGAACCGGGCCGCCTTCGACGACATCGTGGGGCTGGTGCGCGGCCGCGCGTACTACGACGTGGCCGCGCTCACCCGCATCCTGCTGCTCGTGCCGGGGATGGAGCTGCGCGACGGCGACGTGGTGCCGAAGCCCGCGCCGCCGGCGGACCTCGACGAACCGCTTCCCGCGCCGCTGCCGGACGATCTCCTTCTCGCCGCCCACACCTTCGGCGCTCCGGCCGACCTGCTGCGGTGCACGGCGCGGCTGGGGGAGGAGCTGGACGCGTTCCGCTCGCGCGTGCGCGAGGTGCTGGACCCGCTGGTGGCGACGGACTTCGGCGGGGCGGGGCCGGACGAGCTGCGGCGGCACTACGAGCGCCTCGACCGCGATCTCCTGGCGCACTGGCGCGGCCCCATGCTCAACGACAGCCTCGTGCTGCACTGGATGAGGCTGCTGCAGCACATGATCCGCGCCTGGCTTCCCGGGATCTGGCCGGGGGCGATGACCAACCAGCTCGTCGCCGGCGCATCCCACCTGGTCTCGGCCGAGCCGGTGCAGCTGCTGGCCCGGCTGGCCGCACAGGCGCGGGGCGATGAGCGCCTGCACGCGCTGCTCACCGGCGACGGCACCGGCTCGGAGGTCTGGGAGGCGCTGCACGCCGATCCGGCGTTCGCGGAGCTGGCGGCCGGGCTGCGCGAGTTCCAGGCGCGCTTCGGCGACCGCTGCCCCGACGAGCTGAAGCTGGAGGCGGCGAGCTACGCGGAGTCTCCCGAGGCGCTGGTGCAGGCCCTGCGCGCCTGCGCGGCCGCCGGCGAGGTGCCGGCCGGCAGCGGCGAGGAGTTGCGCGCCTTCGCGGAGGCCACCGTCCGCGAGCGGCTGGAGCCTGACCAGGACGCGCCCTTCTTCGCGGTGGTGGAGCAGACGCGGCAGGTGGTGCAGGAGCGCGAGAATACCCGCTTCGAGCGCACGCGCGCCTTCGGGGTGATCCGCCGGATCTTCAGGGCGATGGGCGCGCGGCTCGCGGAGGGCGGCGCGCTGGCGGACCCGCGCGACGTCTTCCATCTCACCACCGAGGAGATCTTCGCCTGGCTGGACGGGCACTCGGCGAACGGCGACTTGCGGCCGTTGGTGGCCGCCCGGCAGGCGGAGTTCGAGGCGTACCGGCTGCTCGCGGACCCGCCGCGCCGCTTCGTCACGCGCGGGCCGCCCGCGCTCTCGGCGCTGGAGCCCGTCGCGCCGCCGGGGATGCCGCCGCCTCCCGGGCCGGGTGGGAGCCTGCGCGGCACGGGGTGCTGTCCCGGGATGGTCCGCGCGGAGGTGCGGGTCGTCCGCGATCCGCGCCAGCCGGGCGAGCTCGCGGGCCGCATCCTCGTCGCCGAGCAGACGGACCCCGGCTGGACGCTGCTCTTCCCCGCGGCCGCGGGGGTGCTCGTGGAGCGGGGGAGCATCCTGAGCCACGCCGCCCTCGTCGCCCGCGAGCTGGGGGTGCCCTGCGTGGTGGGGATTCCCGGGCTGCTCGACGTCCTCCGCGACGGTGAGGTGGTGGAGATGGACGGCGCCACGGGGATCGTGCGCCGTGTTCCGCCGCCGGATACGGAATCGGCGTGATCGCCTGGCTCTCCGTGCACCTTGGGCGATGAGCGTCGAGAGAAGATACGACGCGGGGTGGACGATCCTTGTCCACCCCGCGTCCGCTGACAAGCTGCGTGCGCACCGGCGGGGGCCAGCCCGGGGGACGACCCATCGCCCCGGGCCCGTCGCGTCAGCCGCCTGCGGCTGCAGTCGGGGCCGATTCGCCGGCGATCGCCGCCTCGATGGCCTCGGCGAGGACGTCGACGTGGGGCTCGCCGATCATGTTGACGTGGGTGCCGGGGACGATCTCCACCTGCAACTCGCCCGCGGCGTAGGGGCGCCAGAGCTCGGGGAGGTTGGCCGCCTCCCACCCCTCGCCGCGCCCCTGCTCGGCGCAGAAGAGCGTCAGCCGGCCGGGATACGGCGCCAGCACGTGCCGGCGCGCGGCGGTCACGTTGGCGCGGAACACCTCCATCACCGGGCGCAGGCCGTCGAGCTCGCCCACGCGCGACTCGGCCCCGTGCGCGGCCAGCCAGCGCGCCAGGTGCTCCAGCCGCTCGCCGATGGACAGCCCGGCCAGCTCGTCGCCCAGCTTCTCCAGCACGGGACCGGGGGCGCCGGAGAGCCCCGCGGCCAGGCGCAGGTACATCCCCACCGGGTCGGGGATCTCGGCGTCGGCGTTGGGCGGGCTGCTGTCCAGCATCCCCACGAACGCCACCTCCTCGCCGGCCGCCAGCAGCCGGTGCGCCATCTCCACCGCGGTCACCCCGCCGGCCGACCAGCCGGCCAGGTGGTACGGCCCCCGGGGCTGCGCCCGCCGCACCTCTTCCAGGTATCGCCCGGCCATCAGGTCCACGCTGCGCAGCGGCTCGCCCCCGTCGCTGACCCCCGCGGCCTGCAGCGCGTACACCGGCCGCGCGGGCCCCAGCCGGTCGGCCAGGTCGCGGTAACGGAAGACGGTGCCGCCCGCCGGGTGCGTGAGGAAGAGCGGCGGCAGCGACCCCGCCGCCACGTCGGTGAGCGGGACCAGGTGGTGGAAGTCGCGCGCCTTCCCCGCGTCGTCGACCGCGGCGGCCAGCCCGGCGGGGGTGGGGTGGGCGAAGAGCACGGTGAGCGGGAGGCTGACCTTCAGCCGCTTCTTCACCTGCGCCACCAGCCGCACCCCCAGCAGCGAGTGCCCGCCCAGGTCGAAGAAGTCGTCGTCGAGCCCGATCCCCGCCACCTTCAGCACGTCGCGCCAGATCTCCAGCATCACCCGCTCGGTCTCCGTCGGCGCTCGTCCCGCCACCGTCGTCGAGCGAGCCGCGGCGGCTGCCTCCGCCTCCTCGCGGACGGCCTCCACCGCGCCGTCGGGGAGGAGCCGCCCGCGCTCGGCGGTGGGGCGCCACGCGCCGTCGGCGCCGCGCGTCCACACCACGCCCAGCTCGCCCACGCCGGCGGCCGCGCCGGCGGCGGTGCGCACCGTCCGGTCCGCACCGGGCGCCACCTCCTCCATCGCCAGCGAGAGGGCGGAGACGGCGCGCGCGGGGTCGGCGGCGGCCTGTTCCAGCACGCCGGCCACCTGCGCCAGGAGGGCCTGCATGCGCGCGGCGTCGAAGAGGTCGGGGTTGTAGACCAGCTGCAGGAGGATGCCGTCCGCGCCCTCGCCGGCGTACAGGGTGAGGTCGAACTTGCTGGCGAGCGGGCCGCCGCGATCCACCCCGCGCACCTGCAGCCCGGGGAGATCGCCCCCGGCACCGCCCGTCTCGGCGGCGAAGTTGGCCAGGTTCAGCATCACCTGGAAGACCGGCGTGCGGTCGAGCGTGCGCTCGGGGTGGATCTCCTCCAGCACGGCCTCGAAGGGCACGTCCTGGTGGGCGTAGGCGTCGAGCGTGGTCTCGCGCACGCGCCGCAGCAGCGCGGAGAAGGCCGGGTCGCCGGACAGGTCCACCCGCAGCGCCAGCGAGTTGAGGAAGAGCCCCACCACCCCCTCGGTCTCCGCCCGCGTGCGCCCGGCGATGGGGGTGCCGACCACGACGTCGTTGTCCCCGGCGAGACGGGAGAGCACCACGTCGAGCGCGGCCAGGAGCACCATGAACAGGGTGGAGCCCTCGCGCCGGGCCAGCGCCAGCACCGCGTCGGCCTGCTCGCGCGGGAGGACGGCGATCTCGGTGGCGGCGTTGTGCGTCTGCACCTCGGGGCGCGGACGGTCGGTGGGGAGCTTGAGGAGCGGCGGGGCGCCCCGCAACGTGCGCCGCCAGTAGGCCAGCTGCCGCTCCAGCACCTCGCCCTGCAGCCACGCCCGCTGCCACGCGGCGAAGTCGCCGTACTGCACGGGCGGCTCGGCCAGCGGCGACGGCTCGCCGCGCGAGAAGGCGCCGTAGAGCGCCGCGAGCTCGCGCCAGAGCAGGTCCAGCGACCACCCGTCGGCGATCACGTGGTGCAGGGTGATCAGCAGCAGGTGCTCCCGCTCGCCCAGCTTCGCCAGGTCGGCGCGGAAGAGCGGCCCGGTCTCCAGCGTGAAGGGGATGCGGGCGTGCTCGCGCACCAGCCGCTGCGCCTCTTCCTCGCGTTCGTCGTCGCGGAAGGCGGCGAAGTCGTGGGTGAACAGCTCCACCGGCGCGGGCGGCGCCACGCGCTGCACGGGAAGCCCGTCCACCAGCGGGAAGGAGGTGCGCAGCGACTCGTGCCGCCGCACCAGCTCGTCCAGCGCGCGGCGGAGCGCATCCGCGTCCAGCGCGCCCTCGAGCCGGGCGAAGAGCGGCATGTGGTAGGTGGCGCTCCCCGCCTCCATCCGGTCCACGAACCAGAGCCGCTCCTGCGCGAACGACAGCGGCAGGTCCGTCCCCTCGCGGGCCACGGGGCGGATCGGCGGCGTCTCCACCCCCTGCGCGGCGCGGCGCAGGCGGTCGACCTCGGCGGCCAGCGCGCCCAGCGTGGGATGCTCGAACACGGCGCGCACCGGCAGCTCCACCCCCAGGCTCTCGCGCACGCGCGAGGCGAGGCGCGTGGCCAGCAGCGAGTGGCCGCCCAGCTCGAAGAAGCCGTCGTCCACCCCCACGCGCGCGGCGCCCAGCAGCTCGGCCCAGACGGCGGCCAGCAGCTCCTCGGTGGGGGTGCGCGGCGCCACGTAGCCGGCGCCGGAGAGGGCGGCGGCGTCGGGCTCCGGCAGCGCGCGGCGGTCGACCTTGCCGTGGCGGGTGAGCGGGAGCGCGTCCATGAACACGAACGCGGCCGGCACCATGTAGTCGGGGAGGCGGGCCAAGAGATGCGCCCGCAGCCCCGCCGCATCCACTCCTTCCGTTGCGACGATCCAGGCGACGAGCCGCTTCTCTTCTCCCTCGCCGCGCGGGAGGACGACGGCCTCGCGGACGGCGGGATGGGCGAGGAGGACGGACTCGATCTCCCCTGGCTCGATGCGGAAGCCGCGGATCTTCACCTGCTCGTCGGCGCGCCCCTGGAAGTCGAGCGAGCCGTCGGGCAGACGACGGGCGAGATCGCCCGACCGGTACAGCCGTGCGTCCGGCTCGGCGGAGAACGGATCGGAGACGAAGCGCTGCGCCGTCATCTCGGGGCGATGGAGATATCCCCGCGCCACCCCCGCGCCGCCGACGTACATCTCCCCGACCACGCCGGTGGGGACGAGCTGCCCGTGGCGGTCGAGGAGATGGACGGCGAGATCGGGGATGGGGATGCCGATCGGCGAGGCCGAGCCATCGATCGTATCTCCAGCCCGGATTACACGATAGGTGACGTGCACCGTCGTCTCGGTGATGCCGTACATGTTCACGAGCCGCGGCGATTCGTCCCCCCGCCGCTCCACCCATCCGCGCAGTGTTGCCGGGTCCAGCGCCTCGCCGCCGAAGACGACGCAGCGCAGCGCGAGATCCCGCATCTCCCCCCGCTCCGCCGCCACCTCGTCCGCGCGCATCAGCTGGCGGAAGGCGGACGGCGTCTGGTTCAGCACGGTGACGCGCTCGCGCTCCAGCAGCACGTAAAACTCGTCGGGAGATCGAGATACGTCGAAGGGAACGACGACGAGCCGGCCGCCGTACAGCAGCGCGCCCCAGATCTCCCACACGGAGAAGTCGAAGGCGTACGAGTGGAAGAGCGTCCACACGTCCCGCTCGCCGAACCCGAACCAGTGGTCGGTCGACGCGAAGAGGCGCGCGACGTTGGCGTGGGTGACCTCCACCCCCTTCGGCTTGCCGGTCGATCCCGACGTGTAGATGACGTACGCGAGCGAGTCGGGGGAGATGTCGATCTCCGGCGCGGCGGACGGCTCGGCGGCGATCGCCTCCGCGTCCGCATCGAGGCGGACGAGCGTGGCGCCATCCCCCAATCGATCCGCGAGATCCGCGGTGGTGACGACCACGGAGATGCCCGAATCCTCCAGCAGGTAGGCCAGGCGGTCCTCGGGATACGCGGGGTCGAGCGGGAGGTAGCCCGCGCCCGACTTCAAAATCCCCAGGATGCCGACGATCGTCTCCACCGAGCGCTCGATGCAGAGGCCGACGAGCGTGTCCTGCCGCGCCCCCAGCTTCACGAGACGATGGGCGAGACGGTTGGCGCGCGCGTCCAGCTCCGCGTAGGCGACGGACTCATCTCCGAACGTCACGGCGACCGCATCCGGCGTGCGCGCCGCCTGCCGGGCAAAGAGCGCGGGAAGCGCGTCGGTGACCTCGAACGACGCCGTCGCCGAGCCGGCGGCGATCAGCGCGGCGCGCTCCTCGTCGCCCAGCAGCGACAGGGTGGAGACGGGCGCGTCGGGCGCGGCGTTGGCGGCGCCGATGAGAGTGCGCAGGTGGTCCGCCAGCCGGTGCGCGGTGGCCTCGTCGAACAGGTCGGTGGCGTACTCCAGCGAGCCGGCGATCCCCCCGTCGGGCATCTCGCCCAGCATCAGCGACAGGTCGGCCTTCGCCGTGCCCTGGCCGCCGTCGACCCCGCGCGCGTCGAGCTCCGCGAACCCCTCTCCCGGCCCTTCGGGAAGGTTCTGCAGGGTCAGCATCACCTGGAAGACCGGCGCGTGGCTGAGCGAGCGCTCGGGCGCCAGCTCCTCCACCAGCCGCTCGAACGGGAGGTCCTGGTGGGCGTACGCGCCCAGCGTGGCCTCGCGCACGCGGGCCAGGAGCGCGCGGAACGTAGGGTCGCCCGCCAGCTCGGTGCGGATGGGGAGGGTGTTCACGAACAGGCCGATCACCCCCTCCACCTCGCGGCGCGTGCGCCCGGCCACCGGCGTGCCCACCACCACGTCGTCCTGACCCGACCAGCGCGACAGCAGCAGGGTGAACGACGCCAGCAGCGCCATGAACGGCGTGGCCCGCTGCTCCAGCGCCACCGCGCGCAGCCCCTCGGCCAGCGGGGCGGGGATGGAGAAGTCGATGCGCGCGCCGCGGTGGCTCTGCGCGGGCGGGCGCGGTCGGTCGGTGGGCAGGGTGATGACGGCGGGGGCGCCGGCCAGGTGGCGTCGCCACCACGCCACCTGCGCCTCCAGCCGCTCGCCGCGCAGCCACTCGCGCTGCCAGGCGGCGAAGTCGGCATAGCGCACCGGCGGCTCGGCCAGCGGAGACGGCTCGCCGCGCGCGATGGCGGCGTAGAGCGTGGTCAGCTCGCGGAGAAAGATCCCCGTGCTCCACCCGTCGGTGATGGCGTGGTGGAAGGCCATCTGCAGCAGGTGGTCGCCCTCGCCCGCGCGCACCAGCCGGGCGCGGAAGAGCGGGCCGGCCTCCAGGTCGAACGGCGTCTGCCGCTCGGCGGCGGCGCGGCGGCCGATCTCCGCCTCCCGCTCGTCCGCGGCCAGGGCGGAGATGTCGTCCACCTCCAGCCGGAAGGGCCCCGCGGGCTCGATGCGCTGCACCGGCGCGCCGTCCACCACCGCGAAGCGGGTGCGGAGCGCGGCGTGGCGGCGGATCAGCTCGCCCAGCGCCCGCTCCAGCGCGGCCACGTTCAGCGCGCCGCCCAGCCGCACCGGCATGGCCACGTTGTAGGCCGTGCTCCCGGGCTCCAGCCGGTCGATGAACCAGAGCCGCTCCTGCGCGAACGAGAGCGGGAGGTCGTTGCCGCCACGGGCCGTCACCGGCGCGTCGGCGCCGGCCTGGCCGAGGACGGCGGCGTCGACCTTCTCCGCGAAGGCGCCCAGGCGCGGCGCCTCGAACAGCGCGCGCAGCGGCAGCTCCACGCCGAACGCCTCGCGCACGCGCGAGACCACCTGCGTGGCCAGGAGCGAGTGCCCGCCCAGCGCGAAGAAGTCGTCGTTGAGGCCGACGCGCCCGGCGCCCAGCACGCCCGCCCAGATCTCCGCCAGCACCTGCTCGGCCGGGGTGCGCGGCGGCACGTACGCGTCCTCGTCGCCGCCCACCTCGGGCGCGGGGAGCGCGCGCCGGTCCACCTTCCCGTTCGCCGTGAGCGGGAGCGCGTCCAGTGCCACGAAGGCGGAGGGGATCATGGGGTCGGGAAGGCGGGCCGCCAGCGCCGCGCGCAGCTCGGCGGCGGAGGGCGCGCCGCCGCCGCGCGCGACCACGTAGGCCACCAGCCGCCGCTCGCCGCCGCCGTCCGCGCGGGCCGTCACCACCGCGTCGCCCACGCCGGGGTGCGCCTTCAGCGCGGCCTCGACCTCGCCCGGCTCGATGCGGAAGCCGCGGACCTTCACCTGCTGGTCGATGCGGCCCAGGAACTCGAGTGCGGAAGTGCGAGAGTGCGAGGGTGCGAACGTGGCTTCGCGCGCATCCGTGCCACCTTCGCACTCTCGCACCTTCGCACTTTCGCACTCACGCACGTCCGTCCACCGCGCCCAGTCGCCCGTGCGGTACAGCCGCATCCCCGGCTCGGCGGAGAACGGGTCGGGGACGAAGCGCTCGGCGGTGGCCGCAGGGCGCCCCAGGTAGCCGCGTGCCACCCCCTCGCCGCCCGCGTACAGCTCGCCGGGGACGCCCGCCGGGCACGGCCGCATCGCCCCGTCCAGCACCCAGGCGCGCGTGCCGGCGATCGGCCGGCCGATGGGGATGGACGCGCGCTCCGCGTCGCCGGGGCCGACCGTGTGGCAGCAGGTGAAGGTGGTGTTCTCCGTCGGACCGTAGCCGTTGATCAGCCGCAGGCGGGGATGCGCCTGCAGCACCTTCCGCACGTGCGGCACGGAGAGCACGTCGCCGCCGGCCAGCAGCTGGCGCAGCGACCCGAGCGCATCCAGCTCTTCGTCCGCCATGCGGTGGAAGAGCCCGGCGGTCAGCCAGAGCGTGGTGACTCCGTGGCGCCGCACCAGCTCCGCGATCTCGCGCAGCGACGGCGCCTCGGGCGGGGCGATGGCCAGGCGGCCGCCGTTCAGCAGCGGCGCCCACAGCTCCAGCGTCGACGCGTCGAAGGCCATGGGCGCCAGCTGCAGGAACACCTGCTCCGGCCCCAGGTCGGCGAAGCCGGCCCCGCGCACCAGCCGCACCACCGCGCGCTGCGGCACCGCCACCCCCTTGGGCGTACCCGTCGACCCCGAGGTGTAGATGGCGTACGCGAGGGAATCGGGGGAGATGCCGATCGCCGGCGCGTCCGGCGGCTCCGCGGCGACCTCCTCCGCGTCCGCATCCAGCCGCACGAGCGCCATCCCCCCGCCCGGGAGACGGTCGGCGAGCGCGGCGGTGGTGACCACGATCTCCGCACCCGAATCTCCCAGCATGTACGCCAGGCGGTCTTCGGGATAGGCGGGGTCGAGCGGGAGATAGGCGGCGCCGGCCTTCAGGATCGCCAGGATGGCGACGACGGTCTCGATGGAGCGCTCGACGAAGAGGCCCACGAGCGCATCCGGCCGCGCGCCCAGCTTCACCAGCCGGTGGGCGAGGCGGTTGGCCCGCGCGTCCAGCTCCGCGTACGTGACGGTCTCGTCCCCGAACGCCAGCGCGACCGCGTCCGGCGTTCCGGCTGCCTGCTCCGCGAAGAGCGCGGGGAGCGTCTGCGTCACCGGCAGCGCGTCCGCCGAGCCGGCGGCGACGAGCGCGGCCTGCTCCGCTTCCCCGATCAGCGGGAGGGTGGAGATGCGCGCGCCGGGCGAGGCCGCCGCCGCGTCCAGCAGGGCGGCGAAGTGGCCCAGCATCCCGCGGACGGTGGCCTCCGCGAGGAGATCCGTGGCGTAGCCGAGGCGCACGAACACGCCGTCCGGCAGCTGTACCAGGTCCAGGCTCAGGTCGAAGCGGGCGGCCTCGGTCCCCTCTCCCACCGCCTCCAGCCGCAGCGCGGGCTCCGCGCTGCCGGACGGGGGCGCGCCGACGCTCTGCTGGTTGTGCAGCACCATCACCGCCTGCACCAGCGGCGCGTGGGTGAGCGACCGCTCGGGGTTCAGCTCCTCCACCAGCTTCTCGAACGGGAGCGCCTGGTGCTCGAAGGCGGCCACCGTCGCGTCGCGCGTGCGCGCCAGCAGCTCGCCGAAGGTGGGGTCGCCCGTGAGGTCGCCGCGCAGCACCAGCGTGTTGACGAAGAAGCCGACGATCCCCTCCACGTCTTCGGTGGCGCGGTTGGCCACCGCGGTGCCCACCAGCACCTCGTCCTGGCGGGTGTAGCGCGACAGGAGGAGGTGGAAGACGGCCAGGTAGACCATGAACGCCGTGGCGTCGTGCGCGCGGGCCAGCGCGTCGACGCGGGCGGTGATGCCATCGCCCAGGAAGGCCTCGACCGAGGCGCCGTGGTGGGTGCGCTCGGCCGGGCGGGGGTGGTCGGGCGGCAGCTCCAGCCGCGTGGGCGCGCCGGCCAGCGCGCCGCGCCAGAAGCCCACCAGCCGCTCCAGCGCCTCGCCCGACAGGCGCTCGCGCTCGCGCACGGCGTGGTCGCCGTACTGGAGGGGAAGGGGCGAGAGCGGCGACGGCTCGCCGCGCGAGAACGCCCCGTACAGCGCAGCCAGCTCGCGCGCGAGAATCCCCGTCGACCACCCGTCGGTGACCGCGTGGTGCAGGTTCCAGAGCAGCGCGTGTTCCTCATCTCCCAAACGCACCAGCGATGCGCGGAAGAGCGGCCCCTCGTCCAGCCGGAAGGGGGTGGCGGCATCCGCGCGCGCCAGCCGCTCCAGCTCGGCGCGCGACGCGTCGGGGCCGAGCGCGGAGAGGTCCGTCATCTCCAGCGTGAAGGAAGACGGCGGGGCGATGACCTGCACGGGCTCGCCGTCGCGCTCCTCCAGGCGGGTGCGCAGCGACTCGTGGCGCCGGACGAGCTCGTCCAGCGCGCGCTCCAGCACGGCGGCGTCGAGCGGGCCGGGGATGCGCCAGACCTTGGGGAGGCTGTAGGCGGTGCTTCCCGGCTCCAGGCGGTCCAGCAGCCAGAGCCGGCGCTGCGCGAACGAGGCGGGGAACACGGACGGGCGCTCGCCGACCGCGGCGGGCGCGTCCGCGGCCGCCGCCTTCTGCTTGAGCTTCAGCGCCAGCAGCCTGCGCCGTTCGGGCGAGAGATCGGCCAGCCTCGAGGTGATGTCGGTCATCTTCCAATCGTATCGGGATGACTTCCGGTGAAGACGGAAGTCCTGAGTCCTGAGTCCTAAGTCCTAAGTCCTAAGTCCTAAGTCCTAAGTCCTAAGTCCTGAGTCCTGAGTCCTGAGTCCTGAGTCCTGAGTCCTGAGTCCTGAGTCCTGAGTGCTGTGGCCACCGTACACGACGCGAGCGATGTCATTCCGAAGGCGCTGCGCCGATCCATCCTCCACGCCAGGGCCTGGCGCCTGAGGAATCTGTGGCCGGCTCCCGAGCGATCGGGCGCCTGTGGCTCGGAAGCATGCCACAGATTCCTCGGGCGCCGCCATGCATCAGCGCGGGCGCAGTCCCGGAGCAGCGGCGCCGCTCGGAATGACAGGCCTGGGATCGCCTCACGCCTCGTCGCCGATTTCGGCGAGGAGGGCGGCTACCTCTTCGTCGCTCAGGCCTTCGAGCTCGGCGAGCGCATCGGCGATCGCGCCGCCGCCGGCGGCTTCGACCCAGGCGGCCAGGCCGGCCACCGTGGGATTCTCGAAGAGCACGCGGAGCGGGATCTCCACCTCCAGCGCCCGGTTGATCCGCGCCAGCACCTGCGTGGCCCGCAGCGAGTGGCCGCCCAGCATCCAGAAGTCGTCCTCGACGCCCACGCTCTCCACGCCCAGCACCTCGGCCCAGATCTCCGCGATCACCTCCTCCGTGGGGGTACGCGGCGCGGTGACGACGGGCGCGGCGGCCGCCGCCGGGTCGGGAAGGGCGCGGCGGTCCACCTTGCCGTTGGGCGTCAACGGGAGCGCGTCGAGCCACACGAACGCCGACGGGACCATGAAGTCGGGGAGGATCGCGCGCAGGTGCTCGCGCATCTCGCGCGCGGCAGGCTGCTCGCCCGCCGACGGCGTGAGCCACGCCACCAGCCGCTTCGCGTCGCCCTCGCCGCGCGCCAGGGCGATGGCCTCGCGGACGGCGGGATGCTTCGCCAGCGCCGCCTCCACCTCGCCCAGCTCGATGCGGAAGCCGCGCACCTTCACCTGCTGGTCGGCGCGGCCGGCGGGCTCCACCTCGCCCGCGGGGGTGTAGCGGCCCAGGTCGCCGGTGCGGTACATCCGGTCGCCCGCCTCGGCCGTCCACGGGTTCTCCACGAAGCGCTCGCCGGTGAGCGCCGGGTCGCCGCGGTAGCCCAGCGCCACGTGCGGGCTGCGCAGCCACACCTCGCCCAGCTCGCCGACGCCGGCCAGCGATCCCGTCCGCGTGCGCACCAGCAGCTGCACGTCTGGGATTCCCATCCCCAGCGGGATGATCGGCTTCGCGTCCGGACCGGCGTCGGGGTCGACGACGTGATAGGAGACGGCGCGCTGCGTCTCCGTCGACCCGTAGTAGTTGATCACCGTCACGCCGGGGGCGAGGCGGCGTAGCCGGGCCACGTCGCCGCGCATCAGCACGTCGCCCACGAAGAAGGCGCGGCGCAGCGCGGGGATCGAGCCGGCGCCGTCCCCGTCATCCCCCAGCTCCGCCACGTCGGCCAGCAGCTGTCCCATGGCGGGCGTCAGGTGCGCGACGGTGATCCCCGCCGCGGCCATCCACTCGCCCAGGTACCCGGGCGTGCCCACCTCCGCCGGGTCGGGCGCCACCACGGCCGCGCCCAGCTGCAGCGGGGTGAATACGTCGCGGTGCAGCGGGTCGTGCGCGAGGCCGGAGAGGAGCGAGTAGCGATCCTCGGCCGCCAGCGCGAACCGCTCCGCCAGCCACGGGGTGAAGTGCGTGAGCGAGCCGTGGCGCCCCATCACCGCCTTGGGCGCGCCCGTGGTCCCCGAGGTGAAGGAGAGGTACGCCAGCGCGTCCGGCCCGATCTCCACCTCGAACGCATCGGGAGATACGGACGCGAGCCCGTCCACGCCGTCGATTGAACCGGTCCGCTCTCCGAGGGTGATGGAGACGGGGGAGAACTCCGCGAGCGCCGCCTCCACCTCGGGCGGCACCTCACCCGCGGCGGCGATGCGCAGGAAGCCGCGCGGCGCCGCGATGCGGACGTACTCGGCCAGGCGCGCCGGGGGATATGCCGGGTCGAGCGCCACGAACGCCGCGCCGGCGCGGAGCACGCCCACGAGCGCGCGCGGCAGGGCGGCGGAGCGGTGCGCCCAGATCGCCACGGTGTCGCCCGCGGCCACGCCGCCGTCGACGAGCCGGCGCGCCAGGCGGGCGGTGGCGGCGTCCAGCTCGGCGTACGTCCACCGCTCGCGCGGGTCCTCCACCGCGACCGCGTCCGGCCGCTCCGTCGCGCGACGCGCGAAGAGCGCGGGGACGCTCCCGCGCCACGCACCGTCCAGTGGCGCGGCGGGGTCGGGGAGGAAGGCGTCGGCCTCGGGCGTGCGCAGCGAGAGCGCGCCGGTGGGGCGGGCGGGATCGGCGACGGCTTCCTCCAGCACGCGCCCCGTCTGCTCGAGCAGCTCGCGCATCAGCGGCTCGTCGAACAGCTCGGCGGCATAGACGAGCGCCAGCCCCAGCCCCTCCGCGGTCTCCGCCGCGTAGAGCGTGAGATCCACCTTGGTGACGGGGTCGCCGCCGCCGCCGAAGGGGAGGAGCTCGAGGCCAGACGGAGCGTCGCCGCGCTCGCCGAAGTTCTGGTAGTTGACCATCACCTGGAACACCGGCGAGTGCCCCAGCGAGCGCGGGACCCGGAGCGCGTCGAGCACGCGCTCGAACGGCACGTCCTGGTGGGCGTACGCGCCCAGCGTGGCCTCGCGCACGCGGGACAGAACCTGGCGGAACGACGGATCGCCGCCCAGGTCCGCGCGGATCACCAGCGTGTTCAGGAAGACGCCGAGCAGCGGCTCGGTGCCGCCGTGCGTGCGCCCGGCCACCTGCGTGCCCACCACCACGTCGTCCTGCCCCGACCAGCGCGCCAGCACCACGTCGAGCGCGGCGAGCAGCACCATGAACGGCGTGGCGCCCTCGCGGCGGGCCAGCGCGCGCACGCCGGCCAGCAGCGCGGGCGGCAGCTCTCCGCCCACCATCCCGCCGGCGTAGCCCTGCACGGCGGGGCGGGGACGGCTCGTCGGCAGCTCCAGCAACGGCGGCGCGCCCTCCAGCCGTTCGCGCCAGAACGCCACCTGCCGCTCCGCCGCCTCGTCGGTCATCCACCCGCGCTGCCACGCCGCGTAGTCGGCGTACTGCACCGCCGGCGCGGGGAGCGGCGAGGGCAGGTCGCGCGCGAACGCGTCGTACAGCGCCGCCAGCTCGCGCTCGAACACGCCGGCGGACCACCCGTCGAACACGGTGTGGTGCGCGGTCAGATGCAGGACGTGGTCGACCTCCGCCAGCCGCAGCAGCGTCACCCGGAAGAGCGGGCCCTGGTCCATCGCGAACGGCGCCGCCATGTCCTCGGCCACCCGCCGCGCCGCCTCGGCCTCGCGCGCCTCGGGCGGGAGATGGGTGAGGTCCTGCAGCGGGAGATGGAAGTCGAGCGCGCGCACGCGCTGCACCGGGCCGGCGGGCGTGTCGACGAGGACGGTACGCAGCACCTCGTGGCGGCGGACGATCTCTGCCAGCGCGCGCTCCAGCACGCCGGCGTCCAGCGCGCCCCCGAAGCGGAGCGTGTGCGGGACGTTGTACGCCGGCGACTCCGGGGCCAGGCGCTGCAGGATCCAGAGCCGCTCCTGCGCGAACGAGAGCGGCGCGTCGCCGCCGTCGGGGCGGGGGACGAGGGGCGGGAGCCGCACGCCGTCGCCGGCTCGCAGCGCGGCGTCGATGCGCGCGGCGAGCGCGGACAGCGTGTCGTCCTCGAACACGGCGCGGATCGGCATCTCCACGCCGAACGACTCGCGGATGCGCGAGACCAGCCGCGTGGCCAAGAGTGAGTGGCCGCCGAGCGTGAAGAACGAGTCGTCCGCGCCGACCTGCTCCACGTCGAGCAGCTCGGCCCAGATCCCCGCCAGGATCTCCTCCGTGGGCGTGCGCGGCGCGGTGAAGCCGTCGCCCGACGCGGCCTCGGGGTCCGGCAGCGCGCGGCGGTCCACTTTGCCGTTGGGCGTGAGCGGAAGCGCGTCGAGCACGGCGAACGCGGCCGGCACCATGTAGTCCGGCAGCCGCGCCGCCGCGTGCGCCCGCAGCTCGGCGGTGGAGACATCTCCGTCCGCCACGACCCAGGCGGCGAGCTGCTTCGCCTCGCCCTCGCCGCGTGCCATGACGACGGCCTCGCGGACGCGCGGATGGTCGAGCAGCACGGACTCGATCTCGCCCAGCTCGATGCGGAATCCGCGCACCTTCACCTGCTCGTCCGCGCGGCCCAGGAACTCGAGCGAGCCGTCCTCCAGCCGCCGCGCCAGGTCACCCGAGCGGTAAAGCCGCGTGTCCGACTTGTCCGAGAACGGATCGGCGACGAAGTGCTGCGCCGTCAATTCCGGGCGATTCAGATATCCCCGCGCCACCCCCGCGCCGCCGACGTACATCTCCCCGACGACGCCGGTGGGGACGAGCTCTCCATTCACATCGAGGAGATGGACGGAAAGATCGGGGATGGGGATACCGATGGGAGAAGACGATCCATCGACCGTATCCTCAGCACGGATCACGCGATAGGTGACGTGGACGGTCGTCTCCGTGATGCCATACATGTTCACGAGCCGGGGCGATTCATCTCCCCGCCGCTCCACCCAGCCGCGCAGCGTGGCCGGATCGAGCGCCTCGCCGCCGAAGATCACATAGCGAAGCGCGAGATCCGTTGCGGGGCCTGCCTCAGCGAAACCAGGCTGCGTCCCAGTCCGCGAAGGCGGACTTTGTGTAGTTGTTACAGCGAATTCATTCGCCCTCTCCTCGTCCGCGCGCATGAGCGGGCGGAAGGCGGATGGCGTCTGGTTCAGCACGGTGACGCGCTCGCGTTCCAGCAGCGCGTAAAACTCTTCGGGAGATCGAGATACCTCGAAGGGGACGATCACCAGCCGGCCGCCGTACAGCAGCGCGCCCCAGATCTCCCAGACGGAGAAGTCGAAGGCGTACGAGTGGAAGAGCGTCCACACATCGCTCGCGCCGAAGCCGAACCACGCGTCGGTGGCGGCGAAGAGGCGGGCGACGTTGGCGTGCGTGACCTGCACCCCCTTCGGCTTCCCGGTCGATCCCGACGTGTAGATGACGTACGCCAGCGACTCGGGGGAGATGGCGATCTCCGGCGCGTGCGACGGCTCCGCCGCGATCGCATCGGCATCGCACTGCAGGCAGACGATGGTCGTCGCGGTCGGGAGACGATCCCGCAGCGCGGCCGTCGTCACCACGATCTCCGTCCCCGAATCCTCCAGCATGTACGCCAGACGATCTTCCGGATACGCCGGATCGAGCGGGAGATAGGCCGCGCCCGACTTCAGAATCCCCAGGATGCCGACGATCGTCTCGACCGAGCGCTCGACGCAGAGGCCGACGAGCGCGTCCGGCCGCGCGCCAAGCTTCATGAGCCGATGGGCGAGGCGGTTGGCGCGCGCGTCCAGCTCCGCATAGGTGACGGAGTCGGCGCCGAACGTCAGCGCGACGGCGTCCGGCGTGCGCGCCGCCTGCTCCGCGAACTGCGCGGGAAGCGCGCGGGCGACGTCGAACGAGGTCGTCGCGGAACCGGCGGCGATCAGCCCGGCGCGCTCCTCCGCGGAGAGCAGCGAGAGTCCACCCAGCGGCCGGTCGCCCGCGCCGGCGAGCTCCTCCAGCAGCCGCAGGTAGTGCGTGGCCATGCGCCGCACGGTGGCGGCGTCGTAGCGCTCGGCGTCGTAGGTGAGCCGCACCTCGGTGCCGGCGAGGAACGGCGCCACGGCCAGCACCAGCGGATAGTTGGTGCGCTCCAGCGGCTCGGCGTCGGCGGGCTCCAGATCTCCCGGATCAGCCTCGTCCACCGGCGCTCCGTCGGGAGCCGCAGGCACCGGGTAGTTCTCGTAGACGAACAGCGTCTCGAAGAGCTCGCGGCCCGGCTCCACGCCCGCCCAGCGGCGCACCTCGACCAGCGGCGCGTAGTCGTACTGGCGCGCGTCGGCCTGGCGCTGCTGCAGGTCGCGGAGCCATCTCCACGCGCCGTCCGTGGACGAGGCACGAGCGCGGACGGGGACGGTATTCACCATCATCCCCACCATCTCCTCGGCCCCGTCCAGCTCGGGCGGGCGGCCGGAGGTCACGTTGCCGAACGCGATGTCATCCTCGCCCGAGTAGCGGGCCAGGAGGAGGGCCCAGGCGCCCTGATACAGCGTGGTGGGGGTGAGGCTCGCCGCACCCGCCCGGGCGCGGAGCCGCTCCGAGGCCGCGCGGCCGAGCCGCATCCGTGCCTCGCCGAAGACGGTGGGGGAGTGGCCGGGCGCGGCGGGGCGCGCTGCCGGGAGCGGCCCGGCGCCCGCGAAGCCCTCGAGCTCGCCGCGCCAGAACGCCTCGGCCGCGCCGCGGTCCTTCGCCTCGAGCAGCGCCACGTAGTCTCGGAAGGGACGGCGCGCCACGAGTCGCGGGGCATCGCCCTCGGTGAAGGCACGGTACAACTCGCCCAGGTCCTCCATCAGCCGCGGCGCCGACCACCCGTCGAGCAGGAGGTGATGGAAGCTCCAGAGGAGCTCCCACGCGTCGTCAGCCGTGCGAACCAGCGCCGCGCGCAGGAGCGGCGCCCGGTCCGGCGCGAAGCCTCGCGCGCGGTCCGCCGCCCGGTGCGCTGCGATGCGCGTCTCGACCTCGTTGTCCGAAAGCCCGCGCCAGTCCAGCCGCTCCAGCGGTGAGCTGACGCCGCGCAGCACCACCTGCAGCGGACGCTCCAGGCCACGCCAGGCGAAGGCGGTGCGGAGCATGGGATGGCGCTCCACCAGCGCATCCCAGGCGCGCGCCAGCGCCTGCTCGTCGATCGCGCGCAGCGAGAAGCGGTTGTCGGCGACGTATGCGCCGGTTCCCGCTGACCCTTCGAGCAAGTGGAAGAGCATCCCCTCCTGCAACGGCGTAAGGGGATATACGTCGTCCACCGTGCCGCGCGCGCCGGCGCCGAACTCGGCCAGCACGCGGTCCAGCGTGGGCTGATCGACGGAGGCCAGCGGGAAGTCGGAAGGCGTGTAGCCGCCCGCCGACACGCGGCAGTGCGCCACGATCTCGCCGAGCCCCTGGATGAAGGCGTCGGCGATGTGCTGCACCTCGTCCGCGGAGAAGCGGCGGCCGGGGTAGATCCAGCGTGCGTGCAGCCGCCCGCTGACCACCGTGGCGATCACCTGCACCGCGCTCGGCCGCCGGTTGCGCGGCGACTGGTACGCGCCCGCGCTCTCTTTCGCCCCGCCGAGCCATCCCGCCGCGCCGGAGCCGCCGCCGGACTGGCCGAGGTAGTTGAAGTTCACCTCGGGCACGGGGATCGACGCCAGCCGCGCATCTCCAGCCACCCAGCGCATGGCACCGAAGCCGACGCCGCGCCGAGGCACCGAGCGCAGCGTCTCCTTCGTCGCCCGCAGCAGCGCGCCGGCGTCGTCGGCGGAGGCGTCGAGCAGCACCGGGAAGGCGCTGGTGAACCATCCCACCGTCCGCGACACGTCCACGCCCGCGAACAGTTCCTCGCGGCCGTGCCCCTCCATCTCCACCGCCACCGCGTCGCCGCCGGTCCACGCGCGCAGGGCGCGGGCGAGCGCCGCCAGCAGCGCGTCGTTCACCTGCGTGCCGTAGACGGGCGGCACGTCCTGCAGCAGCGCGCGCGTCGTCTCCTCGTCGAGCGCCACGTCGACGGCGCCGGCGTCGGCCTCCAGGTCGCCGCCGTCGGGGGCGCCAGTGGGGAGCGGGCGGGCGGCGTCCCACGGCTGCGCCAACCACCAATCCGCGTCGGCCGCGGCGTCGGCGGACCGCGCCCATTCGGCCAGCCGCTCGGCCCAACGGCGGTACGACGTGGTCCTGGGCGGGAGATGAACCGCCGTCTCCGCCAGCGTCTGCCGGTACGCGGCCTCGAGGTCTTCGAGCAGGATCTCCCACGAGACCGCATCGACCGCGTGGTGATGGATCACCCACAGCAAGCGATCGGACTCGCCATCTCCACCCCGATAGAGAACAACGCGGGTGATGGGACCGCGCTCCAGATCCAGCCGCCCCTGCGCCTCCGCCGCGTGCGCCTCGATGGCTGCGGAGAGCGCATCGCCCGCGAGCGCGGTGAAGTCCATCACCTCGAACGGCGTCGCATCACCCGGCGCGGCAAACGTCTGCGTCCACTCGCCGTCGCCGCGGGCGAAGCGGAGGCGGAGCGCGTCGTGATGCTCGATGACGGCCGCCAGCGCGCGCTCCAGCGCCGCAGCGTCCAGCCGTTCGGCGGCCGCCGCGAGGTACGCCATGTTCCAGTGGTGCGCCTCGGCGAACTCCTGCGCGAAGAACCACCGCTGGATCGGCGTGAGCGGCGCCGGGCCGACGACGGGCCCCGGCTCCTCGGTGGGCGTTCGGGAGATGGAGATCGGCTCGGCGACGCGCGCCAGCTCGGCAACCGTCTGGTGCTGGAAGATCTCGCGCGCGGTGATGCGATAGCCCGCCCGGGCGGCGCGCGAAACGACCTGGATGGCCAGGATGGAATCGCCGCCGAGCGCGAAGAAGTTGTCGTGGATTCCGATCTCACCGACGCCCAGCACCTGCGCCCAGACCGCGGCGAGCGCCTCTTCCGCCGGTGTGCGCGGCGCGGCATCGGCGTGCGTCTCCGCCGCGGGGGCGGGGAGCGCGCGGCGATCCACCTTGCCGTTCGGCGTCAGGGGGATCTGGGGGATGGAGACGATCGCCGCCGGCACCATGTGCGCGGGCAGCCGCGCCGCCAGGTGCTCGCGCAGCGCGTCCGCGTCGATTTTGATCGAATCCGCGGGGACGACGTAGGCGACGAGCCGCATCGGCGCGGGCGGATCCTGGCGGGCGATGACGACGGCGTCGCGGACGGACGCGTCGGCGCGCAGCGTGGCCTCGATCTCCCCCGGCTCGATGCGGAAGCCGCGCACCTTCACCTGCGCGTCGACGCGGCCCAGGAACTCCAGCTCGCCCGAGCGCAGCCAGCGCGCGCGGTCGCCCGTGCAGTAGAGCCGTGCGCCGGGTTCGACTGCGAACGGGTCGGGGACGAAGCGCTCCGCCGTCACGCCGGGCCGGCCCAGGTAGCCGCGCGCCACGCCGACGCCGCCCACGTACAGCTCGCCGGGAACGCCGGGCGGCACCGGCCGCATCCGCGCGTCCAGCACGTACGCGCGCACGTTGGCGATCGGCTTCCCGATCGGCGGGCGCGAATCCGCGGACGGATCGATCGCGACCGTCGCGCAGACGGTGGTCTCCGTCGGCCCGTACGCGTTCACGAAGCGCCGGCCATCCGCCCAGCGCGCGACGACATCCGCCGAAACGGCCTCGCCGGCGGAGACGATCGTGCGCAGCGCGGGCAGATCGTCGGAGGCGAGCGCGGTCAGCAGCGAGGGCGGCAGCGTGGCGACGGTGACGCCTTCGTCGCGCATCATCGCCAGCAGATCGGGGCCGGCCTGCTCGGGGCGCGCCATCACCAGCGCGGCGCCGGAGAGCAGCGCGTGCGCCACCTCGGCGACGGCGGCGTCGAACGAGAAGGACGCGAACTGCAGCACCCGGCCGCCCGGCTCCACGCCGAACGCATCACGCTGCGCCGCGGCCAGGTTTCCGATCCCGCGATGCGTCACGACGACGCCCTTCGGCCGCCCCGTCGATCCCGAGGTGAAAATCACGTAGGCGGCGTTCTCCGCATCTACATCAACCGAAAGATTCGAATCGTCCTCCGCCTCGATCTCCGCCGCGATTGCATCGAGCGCGACGACGGTCGCCCCGGTCGCCGGCAGATCTCCAGCGAGCGTGGAGGTGGTGAGCACGAGGCGCGCGGCCGAATCCTCCAGCATCCACGCGCGACGTTCGGCGGGATAGGTGGGATCGACGGGGAGGAATGCGCCGCCGGCCTTGTTGACCGCGAGGAGCGCGATCACCATCTCCACCGAACGCTCCAGCGCCAGCGCGACGATGGACTCCGGCGCGACGCCGAGCGCGACCAGCCGCCGCGAGAGCCGGTTGGCGCGCGCGTTCAGCTCCGCGAACGTCAGCCTCTCAGCACCGAAGACGAGCGCGAGCGCATCGGGCGTGGCGGCGGCCTGCGCCTCGAACAGGCGGTGGAGCGGCGCGCGCGGCGTGTCGACTGCGGTGGCGTTCCATGTCTCCACCACGAGCCGCCGTTCCGCCGCGTCCAGCGCGGGCGGGGCGGAGATGGCCGCGTCCGGCTCCGCCAGCAGCGCGTCGAGCAGGCGCCGGTACTCGGCGACGAAGCGCGCGGCCGTGTCGTGCTCGAACAGCTCGGTGCTGTAGCTGGCTGTGCCAATCAACCCGGCTTCCGTCTCGCGCAGCTCGAAGGTGAGATCGTGCTCGACGTTGCGCGCGTGCGGCTCCGCGGGCGCGGCGACCGACGCCTCGCCGGACGCGTCGCCGGGTGCGGGCGCGGTGTCGAAGCCGGTGGTCTGCAGGACGAAGGTGGCCTGGAAGACAGGCGTGTGCGCCAGCGAGCGCTCCACGCCCAGCGCGTCCACCAGCTTCTGGAAGGGGACGTCCTGATGCGCGTACGCGTCCAGCGCCGTGCGCCGCACGCGGCCCAGCAGCGCGCTGAACGACGGGTCGCTCGACAGGTCGGTGCGCAGCGCCAGGTTGTTGACGAAGAAACCGATCAGCCCCTCCGTCTCGCCGCGCGTGCGGCCGGCCACCTGCGTGCCGACGACGACGTCCTCCGTCCCCGCGAGGCGCGACAGCAGGACGTCGTACGCGGCCAGCAGCACCATGAAGAGCGTGGCGCCCTCGCGCCGCGCCAGCGCGCGCGCCGCCTCGAGCGTGGCAAGCGGAAGGTGGAACGCGAGGTCGGCGCCCGCGTGCGTCGGCATCGCCGGGCGCGGACGGTCGCCGGGGAGCTCCAGCACGGCGGGGGCGCCGGCCAGCGCGCGCCGCCAGAATTCCACCTGCGCGTCCATCCCCCCGTCTTCCAACCACTTCCGCTGCCACGCCGCGAAGTCGGCGTACTGCACCGGCAGCGCGGCCAGCGGCGACGGCTCGCCGCGCGAGAACGCGTCGTACAGCGCGTGCAGCTCGTGCTCCAGCACCCGCGCGGACCAGCCGTCGTAGACCGCGTGGTGCGCGCGGAACACCAGCACCGACGCGCCCTCCAGCCGCAGCAGCGAGGCGGCCAGGAGCGGCAGGCGGTCGAGCGAGAAGCGCTCGGCGGCAGCTGCCGAGATGGCCTCGTTCGCGGCGCGCGCCTGGGCACCGGGCGCGAGCCCGCGCAGGTCGGTGGCCGGGAGATCGACGGCGAAGGGCGGCCGCACCTCCTGCACGGGGCCCGCATCGCCCTCGCGGAAGACGGTGCGGAGGATCTCGTGGCGGCGCACCACCTCCGCCAGCGCGGTGGCGAGCACGGCCGCGTCCGCGTCCTCCGGGAGGACGTGCGTGGTTGTCACCGTGTACGCGAGCGCGCCGGCGATCAGCCGGTCCATCGCCCACAGCCGCTCCTGGCCGTACGAGAGCGGGAGATCCGCGTCGCGCGCGACCGGAACGAGCGGCGGCGTCGCCTCGCCCGCGTCGGCGCGGCGCGCCTCGTCCACGCGCGCGGCGAGCGCAGCCAGCGTGTCGTCCTCGAACACGGCGCGGATCGGCAGCTCCACCCCGAACGCCTCGCGGACGCGCGAGACCAGGCGCATCGCCAGCAGCGAGTGGCCGCCCAGCGTGAAGAACGAGTCGTCCGCGCCCACGCGCTCCGCGCCCAGCAGCTCGGCCCAGATCCCCGCCAGGATCTCCTCGGTCGGCGTGCCCGGCGCGAGGTACGGTCCGGTGGATTCCACCTCAGGTTCCGGAAGCGCGCGGCGGTCCACCTTGCCGTTGGGCGTGAGCGGAAGCGCGGCGAGCGCCACGAACGCGGCGGGCACCATGTAGTCCGGCAGCCGCGCCGCCGCGTGCGCGCGCAGCTCCATCGGCGACACGGACGCACCGGCCGCCGCCACCACGTACGCGACCAGCCGCTTCGCCTCGCCCTCGCCGCGCGCCAGGACGACGGCTTCGCGGACGCGCGGATGGTCGAGCAGGACGGACTCGATCTCCCCCAGCTCGATGCGGAATCCGCGCACCTTCACCTGCTCGTCCGCGCGCCCGAGGAACTCGAGCGAGCCGTCCTCCAGCCGCCGCGCGAGATCTCCCGAGCGGTACAGCCGCGTGTCCGACTTGTCCGAGAACGGATCGGCGACGAAGCGCTGCGATGTCAGTTCGGGACGATTCAGATATCCCCGCGCCACGCCCGCGCCGCCCACGTACATCTCCCCGACGACGCCGGTGGGGACGAGATCTCCATTCGCATCGAGGAGATGGACGGAGAGATCGGGGATGGGGATGCCGATGGGAGACGCCGATCCATCGACCGTATCCTCCACCTGGATCACGCGATACGTGACGTGGACCGTCGTCTCGGTGATGCCGTACATGTTCACGAGCCGGGGCGATTCATCCCCCCGCCGTTCCACCCAGCCGCGCAGCGTCGCCGGGTCCAGCGCCTCGCCGCCGAAGACGACGTAGCGCAGCGCCAGGTCGCGCATCTCCCCGCGGGCGGCCGCCTCTTCGTCCGCGCGCATCAGCGGGCGGAAGGCCGACGGCGTCTGGTTGAGCACCGTCACGCGCTCGCGCTCCAGCAGCGCGTAAAACTCTTCGGGAGATCGAGATACCTCGAAGGGGACGATCACGAGCCGGCCACCGTACAGCAGCGCGCCCCAGATCTCCCAGACGGAGAAGTCGAATGCGTACGAGTGGAAGAGCGTCCACACGTCGCTTTCGCCGAAGCCGAACCAGTGGTCGGTCGCGGCAAACAGGCGCGCGACGTTGGCGTGCGTGACCTGCACTCCCTTCGGCTTGCCGGTCGATCCCGATGTGTAGATGACGTACGCGAGCGAATCGGGGGAGATGGCGATCTCCGGCGCGTGCGATGGCTCGGCGGCGATCGCATCGGTATCGCACTGCAAGCAGACGATGGTCGTCGCGGTCGGGAGACGATCCCGTAGCGCGGCCGTCGTTACCGCGATCTCCGTCCCCGAATCCTCCAGCATGTACGCCAGACGATCTTCCGGATACGCCGGATCGAGCGGGAGATAGGCCGCGCCCGACTTCAGGATCCCCAGGATGCCGATGATCGTTTCCACCGAGCGCTCGACGCAGAGGCCGACGAGCGCGTCCGGCCGCGCGCCCAGCTTCACCAGCCGGTGCGCGAGACGGTTAGCGCGCGCGTCCAGCTCCGCGTACGAGATGGACTCGCCGCCGAACGTCAGCGCGGCGGCGCCGGGCGTGCGCGCCGCCTGCTCCGCGAACAGCGCGGGGAGGGCGCGGGCGACGTCGAACGAGGCTGTCGCGGAGCCCGCGGCCACCAGTGCGGCGCGCTCCCCGGCGGAGAGGAGGGAGAGTCCGCCCAGCGGCCGGTCGCCCGCGCCGGCGAGCTCCTCCAGCAGCCGCAGGTAGTGCGCGGCCATGCGCCGCGCCGTTCCCGCGCCGAAGCGTTCGGCGTCGTACGTCAGCCGCAGCTGCGTCCCCTCCGCCGTCGGCGCGACGGAGAGCACCAGCGGATAGTGCGTGCGCTCCAGCGGCTCGGCGTGGAGCTCGATCTCCACCTCGCCGTCCGCGGACCCGGCACCGGGTTCCGGCGCCCCGCCGGGCGCCTGCGGGACGGGGTAGTTCTCGTAGACGAAGAGCGTGTCGAAGAGCTCGCGGCCGGGGTCGACGCCCGCCCAGCGGCGCACCTCCACCAGCGGCGCGTGGTCGTACTGGCGCGCCTCGGCCTGGCGCGCCTGCACCGCGCGCAGCCACGCGTCCGCGGGGGCATCCGCCGGCACGCGGGCGCGCACGGCCAGGGTGTTGATCAGCATCCCCACCATCTCCTCCGCGCCCTCCAGCTCCGGCGCGCGGCCCGAGACGGTGTTGCCGAAGGCGACGTCGTCCTGGCCGGTGTAGCGCGCCAGGAGCAGGGCCCACGCGCCCTGGTACAGCGTGGTGGGGGTGAGCCCGGCGCGGCCCGCGCGCTCGCGCAGCCGCCCGGCCGCGGAGCGCGGAAGGAGCGCCCGCGCCTCGGCGAACGCGCGCGGCGCCCGGGCCGCCGCCTCGTGGCCGAAGAGCGGCGGCGCGCCGGCGAAGCCGTCCAGCTCGCGGCGCCAGAACGCTTCCGCCGCGCCGCGGTCCTTCGCCTCCAGCCACGCCACGTGGTCGCGGAAGGGGCGCCGGGCGACGAGACGGGGCTCCTCGCCGGCGGCGAAGGCGCGGTAGAGCGCGTCCAGGTCCTCCAGCAGCCGCGGCGCCGACCACCCGTCGAACAGGAGGTGGTGCGAGCTCCACAGCAGCTCCCACGCGTCGTCGGCCGTGCGCACGATCGCCACGCGGGTGAGCGGCGCGCGGTCCAGCTCGAAGCCGCGCGCGCGGTCCTCCGCGCGGTACGCCGCGATCCGCGGCTCGAGCTCGTCCTGGGGCAGTCCGCGCCAGTCCAGCCGCTCGACGGGGAGGGAGAGGCCGCGCAGCACCACCTGCAGCGGGCGCTCCAGCCCGCGCCAGGCGAACGCGGTGCGCAGCACCGGGTGGCGCTCCGCCAGCGCCTGCCACGCGCGCGCGAGCGCGTCCTCGTCCACGCCGCCGCGGAGCGGAAGGCGCGCGTCCTCGAGGTAGACGCCCGCCGCGCTCTCCTCGGCCAGCGCGTGGAAGAGCATCCCCTCCTGCAGCGGGGTGAGGGGATACACGTCCTCCACCGTTCCCCGCGCCCCCGCGCCGGCGTCCGCCAGCACGCGGTCCAGCGCCGGCTGGGCGATCGCGGCCAGGGGGAAGTCGGACGGGGTGTAGCCGCCCGCCGAGAGGCGGCAGTGCGCCACGATCTCGCGCAGCGCGTCGAGGTACTCCGCCGCCAGCCGCTGGCCGTCGGCCGCGTCGAAGCGGACGCCGGGGAGCTGCCAGGAAACGTGCAGCCGCCCGCCGGCGACCGACGCCGTGACCTGCACCGCGGCCGTGCGCCGGGCGCGAGGCGAGCGGTGCGGCCCGGCGCTTTCCCGCGCGCCGCCGAGCCACGCGCCGCCCCCCTCGCCGCCTAGCTGGCCGAGGTAGTTGAACATCACCCCGGGAGAGGGGATGGCGGCCAGCCGCGCCCGCGTCTGCGCGTCGTCGGACAGCCAGCGCAGCGCGCCGAAGCCCACGCCGCGCCGGGGGATGGCGCGCAGCCGCTCCTTCGTTTCGCGCAGCAGCGCGCCCGCGTCGCCGGCGGATGCGTCGAGCAGCACGGGGAAGGCGCTGGTGAGCCATCCCACCGTGCGCGACAGGTCCACGCCGTCGAACAGCTCCTCGCGCCCGTGGCCCTCCAGCTCCACGGCCACCCTCTCCCCGCCCGTCCAGCGGCCGAGCACGCGGGCGAGCGCGGCGAGGAGCGCGTCGTTCACCTGCGTGCCGTAGACGGGCGGCACCTCCTGCAGCAGCGCGCGCGTTGCCTCTTCGTCCAGCTCCGTCTCGACGGTGTGCGCGTCGCCCTCGAGGTCGTCCGCCGCACGGCCGCGGGGGAGCGGCGCCGCGTCGGCCCAGCGCTGCGCCAGCCACCACCCGGCCTCGGCGCGCGCCTCGTCTCCGTTCGCCCACTCCGCCAGCCGCGCCGCCCAGCGGCCCGGCGAGGTGGTGCGCGGCGGGAGCTGGACCGCATCGCCGCGCGCGGCCTGTGCGTAGGCCGTGGAGAGGTCCTCCAGCAGCACGCGCCAGGAGACCCCGTCGACCGCGAGGTGATGGATCACCCAGAGGATGCGGTCCGGCTCGCCCGCGCCCCCGTGGTACAGGGCAACGCGGGTGACGGGACCGTGCTCCGGGTCCAGCGTGGCCTGGACGCCCGCCGCGTGCGCCTCGATGACGCGCGAGAGCGCGTCGCCCGCAAAGGCGGTGAAGTCGGCCGCCTGGAACGGCGCGGTCCCGCCGGGCGCGGCGAACGCCTGCGTCCACGCGCCGTCGCCGCCGCGGGCAAAGCGGAGGCGGAGCGCGTCGTGGTGCTCGACGACGGCGGCCACGGCGCGCTCCAGCGCGGCCGCGTCCACCGGCGCGGCGGCGGCGAGCATGGCCGCCATGTTCCAGTGGTGCTCGTCCGCGAACTCCTGCGCGAAGAACCAGCGCTGGATGGGCGTCAGCGGCGCCGGGCCCACCGCCGGCCGCTCCTCGCCGGCCGGAGAGGCGGCCGCGGCCAGCGGCTCCGCGGCGGCGGCGAGCGCGGCCACGGTCTGGTGCTGGAAGAGCTGCCGCGCGGTCAGGCGCCACCCCGCGCGCGCCGCGCGGCTGACCACCTGGATGGCGAGGATCGAGTCGCCGCCCAGGGCGAAGAAGTTGTCGTGGATCCCGACCGCGTCCACGCCCAGCACCTGCGCCCACACGGCCGCCAGCGCCTCCTCGGCCGGCGTGCGCGGCCGCGCCCCGGCGTCGGGGGTGACGGCCTCCGGCGCAGGCGCGGGGAGGGCGCGCGCGTCGACCTTGCCGCCCGGCGTCAGCGGCAGGGCGGCGAGGGAGACGAAGGCGGACGGCACCAGGTACGCCGGCAGCCGCCCGGCCAGGTGCGCCCGCAGCGCGCCGGCGTCGACGGCGCCGCCGGCGGGAACGATCCAGGCGACCAGCCGCGCGGGCGCACTGCCGTCGCGCCGGGCCAGGACGACCGCGTCGCGGACGCCGGCGTGCGCGCGGAGCGCGGCCTCGATCTCGCCCGGCTCCACGCGGAAGCCGCGCACCTTCAGCTGGCGGTCGGCGCGGCCCAGGAACTCGAGCCGGCCGGCACGCAGCCAGCGCGCGCGGTCGCCGGTGCGGTACAGGCGCGCGCCGGGTGCCGTGGAGAACGGGTCGGGAACGAAGGCGGCGGCGGTCTGCGCGGCGTTCCCCAGGTAGCCGCGGCCCACCTGCGCGCCGCCCAGGTACAGCTCGCCGGGGACGCCGGCGGGAACGGGGCGCATCCGCGCGTCCAGCACGTACGCCCGCGTGTTGTGCACCGGGCGGCCGATCGGCACCGCGGCGGCATCCCCGTCGCCCGACGCCACCTGCGCGGTGGCGTCGATGCACGTTTCCGTCGGCCCGTAGAGGTTGATCACCGCGGCCCCGGGAAGCGTGCGGCGGAGGTCGCGCGCCAGCGCCGTGTCGAGCGCCTCGCCGCCCGCGAAGACGCGGCGCAGCGTCCGGCAGCGGTCCAGTCCCCCCGCCTCGAGCCAGGCGCGCAGCAGCGTGGGCACGGCCTGGATGATGGTGACGCCGTGCTCGCGCACGGTGTCCAGCAGGAGCGCGGGATCGCGGTGCGCCTCGGGGTGGGCCATCACCAGCGTGGCGCCGGCCAGCAGCGGCGCGTGGAACTCCCATACCGACGCGTCGAACGAGAACGGCGTCTTCTGCAGCACGCGGTCGCCCGCGTCCAGCGGGAAGGCGTCCTGCATCCACGCCATGTGGTTGGCCAGCGCGCGGTGCGGAACTCCCACCGCCTTGGGCGCGCCCGTCGACCCCGAGGTGAAGATCGCGTAGACGAGCGACTCGGGATGGATCTCCATCTCCAGGTCGCTCGCGTCTTCCGCGCCCGCGTCTTCGGCGTCCACGTCCACCACGCGCGCGCCGGTCCCGGAGGCGAGATGCGCGGTGGCCGAGCCGGCCAGGACGACGGCGGCGCCCGCGCCGGCCAGCATCTGCGCCACACGCGCGGCGGGGTAGCCGGGGTCGACGGGAACGTAGGCGCCGCCCGCCTTCATCACCGCGTACAGCGCCGCCACCATGGCGGCCGAGCGCTCCATCAGCACCGCCACGCGCGACTCGGGCCCCACGCCCAGCGCGCGGAGGCGGCGGGCCAGGCGGTTGGCGCGCGCGTTCAGCTCCGCGTACGTCCACCGCATCCCGTCGTGCGACACGACGGCGAGCGCGTCCGGCGTGGTGGCAGCCTGCGCCTCGAACCAGCGGTGGACTGGCCCGGCGGGGAGCTCGGCGTCCGTCCGGTTCCACGCCCCGGTGACGAGCGCGGCCTCGTCGGCATCGGCCGGCGCGGGGGCGGAGATGGCGGCGTCGGGATCGGCCAGGAGCGCGCCGAGGATCCGCGCGTAGCCGTCGGCCAGGCGCGCGGCGGTGTCGTGGTCGAAGATCTCCGTGCTGTACGAAGCCGCGCCCACGATCCCCGACGCGGCTTCGGCCAGCTCGAAGGTCAGCTCGAACTCGGCCGCGTACGGCACCGGCTCGCCGGGAAGCACGGCCTCGCCATCCTCGCCCTCCCTTTCCGCGGCGGCGGGGGCGCTCCCGTCGCCCTGCAGGAGGAAGGTGACGTTGAAGACGGGGGGATGGCTGAGCGTGCGCTCCACCCCCAGCGCGTCCACCAGCCGCTGGAAGGGCACGTCCTGGTGCGCGTACGCGTCGAGCGAGGCGCGCCGCACCCGCGCCACCGCCTCGCGGAAGCTGGGGTCGCCGGAGAGGTCGGCGCGCAGCGCCAGGCCGTTGACGAAGATGCCGATCAGCCCCTCGGTCTCCTCGCGCGTGCGGCCGGCCACCTGCGTGCCCACCACCACGTCGTCCTGGCCCGACAGGCGCGCCATCAGCACGTCGAAGGCGGCCAGCAGCACCATGAACAGCGTGGCGCCCTCGCGCCGCGCCAGCTCGCGGGCGGACTCCACCACGCAGGCAGGGAGATGGAACCAGCGGCGGGCGCCGGCGTGGGTGCGCGCGGCGGGGCGTGGACGGTCGGCCGGGAGGTCGAGCACGGCGGGGGCGCCGTCCAGCGCGCGCCGCCAGAACTCCACCTGTGCGTCCAGCACGCCGCTCTCCAGCCAGCGCCGCTGCCACGCCGCGAAGTCGGCGTACTGCACCGGCAGCTCGGGAAGCGGCGACGGCTCGCCGCGCAGGAAGGCGCCGTACAGCGCGCGCAGCTCGCGCTCCAGCACGCGCGCCGACCACCCGTCGAAGGCGATGTGGTGCACCGTCACCAGCAGCACCGAGGCATCGCCCAGCCGCAGCAGGCGCGCGCGCAGCAGCGGCCCGCGCTCCAGGTCGAAGTGCCCGGCCGCCGCGCGCTGGGCCGCGTCGATCACGGCACGCGCCTGCTGGCCGGGAGAGCGATCGCGCAGCTCGTCCACGGCGAGATCGACCGCGAAGGGCGGCCGGACCTCCTGCACGGCGCCGTGCTCGCCCGCGCGGAAGACGGTGCGCAGCGCCTCGTGGCGGCGCACCACCTCGGCCAGCGCGCGCGCCAGCACCTCCGCGTCGGCATCCGCCTCGAACGCCAGCGGGACGGCCACGCCGTACGCCAGCGCGCCGGGCGAGAGCGTCTCCATCAGCCAGAGCCGCTCCTGGCCGTAGGAGAGCGGGAGATCGGCGTCGCGCGGCGCGGGCTCCAGCGGCGGCGCGGCGGCGGCCGCGTCGCCGGCGAGGAGGAGGTCGACGCGCGCGGCCAGCTCGCGCAGGGTGGACGCCTCGAACACGGCGCGCTGCGGCAGCTCCACGCCCAGCAGCGCCCGCACGCGCGCCACCATGCGCATGGCCAGCAGCGAGTGCCCGCCCAGCGTGAAGAAGGAATCGTCCGGCCCCACCCGCTTCACCCCCAGCACCTCGGCCCAGATCGCGCCCAGCACCTCCTCGGTGGGGGTGAGTGCCGCCGCCGCGGCCCCGGCCCCGGCCTCGGCGGCCGGCGCGGGGAGCGCGCGGCGGTCCACCTTGCCGTTGGAGGTGAGCGGGAGCGCGTCCAGGAAGACGAAGACGGAAGGCACCATGTACGAGGGGAGGCGGCCGCCGAGCAGCGCCTTCAGCTCCGCCGAGGTGACGCCCTCCGCCGCCACGATCCACGCCGTCAGCCGCCGGGCCTCGCCCGCGCCGCGCGCCTCCACCACCGCGGCGCGCACCCCGGGGTGCGTGCACAGTGCCGCCTCGATCTCGCCCGGCTCGATGCGGAAGCCGCGCACCTTCACCTGCTGGTCGGCGCGGCCCAGCCACTCGAGTGCGAAAGTGCGAGGGTGCGAGGGTGCGAAAGTCGACTCAGCGCCGGGCGAGCTCTCCACCGGGTGGTTCAACTCTCGCACTTTCGCACTTTCGCACTCTCGCACTTCCTTCCAGCGCGCGAGGTCGCCGGTGCGGTACAGTCGCGCGCCGGGGACGGGGGAGAAGGGGTCGGGGACGAAGGCCGCGGCGGTGACGCCGGGGCGGCCCAGGTAGCCGCGCGCCAGCAGGCCGCCCACGTACAGCTCGCCGCCCACGCCGGCGGGGACGAGCCGGAGCGCCGCGTCCAGCACGTACACGCTCCGCCCGGCGAACGCGCGCCCGATCGGCACCACGTCGGCCGCGAAGGCGTCGTCCACCTCGAAGGCGGTGCAGGTGATCACCGCCTCGGTGGGGCCGTAGCTGTTCAGCAGCCGCGCGCGTCCCGGCGCCGCCGCCCACGCGCGGGCCGCGTCGGCGCGCATGGCCTCGCCGCCGGGGACGACGATGCGCGCGGCGCTCTTCACCGCGTCGCGCGCGAGGGGATCGCCGACGAGCTGGTGCCAGTACTCCGTGGGGAGATTGAGGGTGGTGACGCGGTGCTCGCGGACCAGCGCCGCCAGCTCGGCGGGCGAGGGGAGGTCGGCGCCGCGCACCACCATGCACGCTCCGGACGTCAGCGGCACCAGCACGTCCTCGAAGAGGACGTCGAAGCCCGGCGCGGCGAAGAAGAGCATCCGGTCGGCGGCGGTCAGGCCGTACGCCCGGGCCGCGGCCCGGCAGTGGCGCGCCAGCTCCGCGTGCTGCACGCCCACACCCTTGGGCCGCCCCGTGGAGCCGGAGGTGTAGACGACGTACGCCAGTGCCTCTCCCAGGATCTCCTCCGGGAGGGAGCCGGCCGGCTCGTCCCCGTCTCCGTCGCCCTCCACCGGGACGACGGGGAGCGCGAGCGAGGCGAGCGCCGGATGCACCTCGCCGTCCGTCACCAGCGCGGCGACGTCCGCGTCTTCCGCCATCCACCGCAGCCGCTCGCCGGGGACGGCGGGGTCCAGGGAGACGTAGACGCCGCCCGTCTTGAAAATGCCCAGCAGCGCCGCCGCCAGGGCGGGCGAGCGCTCGAGCGTCACCCCCACCCGCGTCGTGGGCCCCACGCCCAGCCCGCGCAGGCGGCGCGCGATGCGATCGGCCCGCGCGTCGAGCTCCGCGTACGTCCACCGCACGCCGCCGTCCGCGACCACGGCGAGCGCATCCGGCGCCGCCTTCACCCACGCCTCGAAGAGCCGGTGCGCCGCCACCTCGCCGTCGTCGTCCAGCGCGGGGCCGGCGCCGAGCGCCAGGAGCGCGCGCTCCTCGTCCGCCGCCAGCATGGGGAGCGCGCCCAGCGGAAGGTCGCCCGCGCGCGCCGCCATCGCCGCCAGAAGGGTGCGCAGGTGCCCGAGCATCCGCGCGGCCTCGTCGGCGGAGAAGCGGCCGGCGTCGTACGACAGCCGCAGCACCGGCGCCTCGCCGGGGAGCACCGCCAGGGAGAGGGGATAGTTGCCGCGCTCCACCACCTCGGCGGCCTCGCCGCCGCCCTCTTCGGCCGCCGTCTCCAGCGGGAAGTTCTCGAAGGCGTAGAGCGTCTCGAATAGCGGCCGGTCGGCGGGAAGGCCGCTCCAGCGCTGCACCTCGGCCAGCGGCGCGTGCTCGTGGGCCCGCGCCCCCGTCTGCCACGCCTGCAGCGCGCGCAGCCAGGGGACGATGGCATCGCCGGGCGAGACCTGGAGACGGACGGGGACGGTGTTGATGAACATCCCCACCATCTCCTCCACCCCCTCCAGCTCGGCCGGGCGCCCGGAGACCACGCTGCCGAACACCACGTCGTCCGCGCCGGTGTAGCGCGAGAGGAGGACGCCCCACGCGCCCGCGAAGACGGTGTTCAGGGTGATTCCGCTCCGCCGCGCGAAGGCCTGCAGCGCGGCGGCCTCGTCGCGCTCCATCACCTGGTCCAGCTCGCCGAACGCGGTGATGGCGCGGCCGGACGGGCCGGAGCCCAGCGGCGCCGGCGGCTCGAAGCCGGCGAGCGCCGCGCGCCAGAACGCCTCGGCCGCGGCGGGGTCGCGCCCCTGCAGCCACGCCACGTAGTCGCGGAAGGGGCGGCGGCTGGGGAGGCGGGCCGGCGGGCCGCCGAGCGCCGCCTCGTACAGCGCGCCCACCTCGGCGTACACGCGGGGGAGCGACCACCCGTCCAGCAGCAGGTGGTGGAAGGTGAGGACGGTGCGCAGCTCGTCGGCGCCGGTGCGGATCAGCGCCAGGCGCAGGAGCGGCGCGCGCGCGGGGTCGAAGCCGCGCCGCAGGTCGTCCTCCGCGCGCGCGGCGAGCCGGGCGGCGCGCTCGGCCGCGGAGAGCGCGCTCCAGTCCAGCCGCTCGACCGGCACGGCGGCCCGGCGCAGCACCACCTGCAGCGCCCGGCCGCCTTCCTCCACCACGAACGCGGTGCGCAGGATCTCGTGGCGGTCCACCACCGCCTGCCACGCCGCGGCGTACGCGTCGGCGTCGATGCCGCGCAGGGTGGCCGACACCTGCTCCACGTACATCCCCGACTCGGGCTCGGCGCGGGCGTGGAAGAGCATCCCCTCCTGCAGCGGGGTGAGGGGATACACGTCCTCCACCTCGCGCGCCCCGCCGTACGCCGCCAGCAGCGCGTCCAGCCGCGCCTGGTCCAGCCCGGCGAGCGGGAAGTCGGCCGGCGTGGCCCGCGCGGCCGATGGCTGGTCCCCGCGCGAGGCGGCGACCAGCGCGCGCAGCGCGGCCAGGTACGCGTCCGCCAGCCGCTCGATCGTCGCGCGGTCGTGCACGGCGCGCGAGAAGGCCCAGCCGATGTGCAGCCGGCCGCCGCTGACCCAGGCGCTCACGTCCAGCAGGTGCGCGCGGCCGTTCCCCGGCGCGCGGTCGGGGCCGGGATTCTCCGCGGCGAAGGACCAGAACGCGTCGCCCTCGTTCCCCTCGCCCTGGTCGAATCTCCCGAGGTAGTTGAAGCTGATCCGGGGACGGGGAAGCGCCGCCAGTGACGCGCGCAGCTCCGGGTCGGGGCTCATCCAGCGCAGCACGCCGAAGCCGATCCCGCGGCCGGGGATGGCGCGCAGGGCGTCGCGCGCGGCGGCCAGCGCCGTCACCGCGCCGTCCGCGGCGGCGACCGGGAGGCGAACGGGGAAGAGGGTGGTGAACCATCCCACCGTGCGGCTCAGGTCGACGCCCTCGAACAGCTCCTCGCGGCCGTGGCCCTCCATCTCCACCCACACCGCGCCGCGCCCTGTCCACGGCGCCAGCGCGCGGGCCAGCGCGGAGAGGAGCGCGTCGTTCACCTGCGTGCGGTGCGCGGCGGCCACGTCCTGCAGCAGCGCGCGCGTCTCCTCGGCGTCCAGCGTCACGGCGAGCGTGTCGCGCTCGGCGGCGTTGTTGGCACCATCCGCCCGATCGACGGGGATCTCCTCCTCGCCCGGCGCGCCGGCGGCCTGCGCCAGCCACCACGCGGCTTCGGCGCGCAGGGCATCGGAGGCGGCGTGGCGCTCCAGCTGCGCGGCCCACGCGCGGAACGAGGTCGTCTTCGGCGGCAGCCGCACCGGCCGGCCGGCGGCGAGCTGCGCGTACGCCGTCTCCAGGTCTTCCAGCAGCACGCGCCACGACACCACGTCCACCACCAGGTGGTGCGCGGCCAGCAGCACGCGGTCGGGCCCGTCGCCGCGCAGGAGCACGGCGCGCAGGAGCGGCCCCGACGCCAGGTCCAGGCCGCGCTCGGCGCGCACCTTGGCCTCCTCGCGCACGCTCGATCGCTCGGATTCGGCGACGGCGGCGAGGTCCACCGTCTCCACCGGCACGGCCGCGTCCGGGGTGCCGGCCTGCGTCCATCCCTCGCCATCGCGGGTGAAGCGGAGGCGGAGCGCGTCGTGGTGCAGGGCCAGGCGGTGCAGCGCGCGCTCCAGCAGCACGGGGTCTACCGCGCCCGCGGCCTCCAGCACCATCGACAGGTTGAAGTGCGACGGGTCTTCGAGCGGATGGTCGAAGAACCAGCGCTGCACGGGCGTCAGCGGCGCCGGCCCGGTCACCGGCCCCTGCTCGGCGGCGGCCGCGGCGCCGCCCGCCACCGCCGCCAGTTCGGCCACGGTGGGGTGCTCGAACACCTGCCGCGGGGTGACGCGCACGCCCTCCCTGGCCGCGCGCGAGATCACCTGCAGCGACAGGATCGAGTCGCCGCCGAGCGCGAAGAAGTCGTCGTGCACGCCCACGCGCTCCACGCGCAGCACCGCCTCCCACACGAGCGCCAGCGTGGCCTCCACGGGCGTGCGCGGCGCCACGTACGCGTCGTCGGCGGCCGCGGCGGCGCCGGGCTCGGGAAGCGCGCGGCGGTCGACCTTGCCGTTGCGGGTGAGCGGCAGCGCGTCGAGGAACGCCCACGCCGCCGGCACCATGTAGTCGGGGAGATGCTCCAGCAGGTGCGCCCGCAGCTCCGCCGCGTCTACGCCGTGCGCCGCGACGATCCAGGCGACGAGGCGCTTTTCCTCCCCCTCGCCACGCGGGAGGACCACGGCCTCGCGGACGGCGGGATGGGCCAGGAGCGCGGACTCGATCTCCCCCAGCTCGATGCGGAAGCCGCGGATCTTCACCTGGTCGTCCGCGCGGCCCAGGAACTCGAGTGCGAGAGTGCGAGGGTGCGAAGGTGCGAAAGTGGTTTCGTCACGCGATGAGTCGCTTTCGCACTCTCGCACTCTCGCACTTTCGCACTCTCGCACCTCCACCCACCGCGCGAGATCGCCCGAGCGATACAGCCGCGCGCCGGGATTCGCGGAGAAGGGATCGGCGACGAAGCGCTGTGTCGTCAGCTCGGGACGGTGGAGATACCCCCGCGCCACGCCGGCACCGCCCACGTACATCTCCCCGACGACTCCAGTGGGGACGATCTCCCCGTCCTCATCCAGGAGATGAACGGAGAGATCGGGGATGGGGATACCGATGGGAGACGACGATCCATCGACCGTATCCTCCGCCCGGATCACGCGATAGGTGACGTGGACGGTGGTCTCGGTGATGCCGTACATGTTGACGAGCCGGGGCGATTCATCCCCCCGCCGCTCCACCCAGCCGCGCAGCGTGGCCGGATCGAGCGCCTCGCCCCCGAAGATCACGTACCGCAGCGCCAGGCCGGCAGACGCCGCGGGCGGGCTTTCGTCCGACGTGCCGGCGGGCGTTTGGCCTCGATTATAGATCCTTCGGCCTGCCACCGACTGTGCGGACGCGGCTACGGTCTGGCCGGCCTCAGGATGACGTCGGGTGGGGAGCTCCGGTGGTTGAACCCCGAGGGCCGGCGTGGACTCGGGCTCGGCAGGACCAGTCGAGGCCCCAGTCCGCGAAGGCGGACTTTGTGTAGTTGTTGCAGCGAATTCATTCGCCCTCTCCTCGTCCGCGCGGATGAGCTGGCGGAAGGCGCTCGGCGTCTGGTTCAGCACCGTGACGCGCTCCGTCTCCAGCAGCGCGTGGAACTCCTCCGGGAGGCGCGAGACGTCGAAGGGGACGACGACCAGGCGCGCGCCGTACAGCAACGCGCCCCAGATCTCCCAGACCGAGAAGTCGAACGCGTAGGAGTGGAAGAGTGTCCACACGTCGTCGGAGGTGAAACCGAACCACGCGTCCGTCGCGCTGAAGAGGCGCACGACGTTGGCGTGCGTGACCTGCACTCCCTTCGGCTTCCCCGTAGATCCGGACGTGTAGATGACGTACGCCAGCGAGTCGGGGGAGATGGCGATCTCCGGCGCGTCGGCCGGCTCCGCGGCGATCGCGTCGGCATCGCACTGCAGGCAGACGACGGTCGTTCCGGCGGGGAGATGGCTCCGCAGCTCGGAGGTCGTCACCACGATCTCCGTCCCCGAATCCTCCAGCATGTACGCCAGGCGGTCTTCGGGATACGCGGGATCGAGCGGGAGATAGCCCGCGCCGGCCTTGAGGATGGCCAGGATGCCGACGACGGTCTCGATGGATCGCTCGACGGAGAGGCCGACGAGCGTGTCCGGCCGCGCGCCCAGCTTCACCAGCCGGTGGGCGATGCGGTTGGCGCGCGCGTCCAACTCCGCGTAGGTGACGGACTCGCCGCGGAACGTCAGCGCGACGGCGTCCGGCGTGCGCGCCGCCTGCTCCGCGAACAGCGCGGGGAGCGTCTTCGCGACGGGGAACGACGCCGTGGCCGAGCCGGCGGCGGTGAGCGCGGCGCGCTCGGCGGCGTCCAGCGGCGTCAGCGCGCGGGTGGCGGCGGCGTCGCCGGAGACGATCTGCTCCAGCACGCGGAGGTAGCCGGCCAGCAGCGCGCGGACGCGCTCGGGATCCAGCCGGCGCGCGTCGTAGGTGGCGGTGGCGCGCATCCCGCCCGCCGCCGGAGCGACGACGAGCGACAGCGGGTAGTTGGTGCGCTCCGCCGCGCGCGCGCCGGTGACGGTGAAGGGTGGCTCCGCGCCGTCGCCCCCGCCGCCGAGCGGGTAGTTCTCGTAGACGAAGATGGTCTCGAAGAGCGGCGCCTCGCCCGGCAGCCCGCTCCAGGCGCGCACCCGCGCCAGCGGCGACAGCTCGTGGTCGCGCGCGAGGGCCTGCTCGTCCTGCTGCACGCGCAGCCACTCGCCGATGGACGCGTCCGCGGGGACGGCGACGCGCACGGGGACGGTGTTGATGAACAGCCCCACCATCTCCTCCACCCCCGGCACCTCGGGCGGCCGCCCGGAGACGGTGGTGCCGAAGACGACCTCGCGGCGGCCGGTGTAGCGGGCCAGCACCGCCGCCCACGCCGCCTGCGCCAGCGTGCTGGCGGTGACGCGATGCCGGCGCGCCGCCGCGGCCAGCGCGGCGGCCAGGTCGGCGGAGATGGGGAGCGTCTCCTGGCCGTGCTCCTCGGCGGGGCGGCCGGCGCGCGCGGGGGCGCGGTCGAGCGGCAGCGGGGTGGGGCCGTCGAGCCCGCCCAGCCGCTCGCGCCAGAACGCCTCGGCCGCGGCCTCGTCGCGCTCCGTCACCCACGTCACGTAGTCGCGGAAGAGCGGGCGGCGCGGGAGCACGGCGTCGCGTCCCTCGCGCGCGGCCTGGTATGCGGCTGTGAAGTCGGCGAAGACCAGCGCCATCGACCACCCGTCCAGCAGCAGGTGGTGCGACGACATGAGGAACCGCCACTCGCGCGCGCCCACGCGGGCCAGCGCCAGGCGCACCAGCGGCGCGCGGCGCAGCTCCCATCCTTCGGCGCGGTCGTCGTCGAGCAGCCCGGCCCAGCGCGCGTCACGCTCGGCGGGCGGCAGGTCGCTCCAGTCTTCCACGCGCACCGGCACGGCGGCCTCGCGGAAGACGATCTGCATGGGCTGCTTCACCCCCTCCCACACGAAACCGGTGCGCAGGATGGGGTGGCGGTCCACCACCGCCTGCCACGCGCGCGCGAACGCGTCCGGGTGGACGTCGCCCTCCAGCGTGAGCACCACCTGCTCCGCGTACGCGTCCGCGTCCGCCGCGGGCGAGTGCAGGGCGTGGAAGAGCATCCCCTGCTGGAGGGGAGTGAGCGGATACAGGTCCTCTACGTTCTTGCGATTCATCGATCACGTGTACGGCGGCCCGGTAGGGGGCGCCGGATTTGAATCCAGGTAACTAGTCCTAAGTCCTGAGTCCTAAGTCCTAAGTGCTGAACGTCACGACAGATGGCACGGTGCCATTGACCACTTGGGACTTAGGACTTGGGACTTGGGACTTCTTTTACGATCCCAGCGCCGACAGGTCGCCGCCGAGCTCCTCGAGCAGCGCGGCCAGCGCCTCCTCGCGCAACTGGTCGATGCGGGTGGCGAGGTCGCGGAGGCGCGGCGTCTCGAACACGGCGCGCAGCGGCAGCTCCACGTCCAGCCGCTCCAGCACGCCGGTCGTCATCCGCATCGCCATCAGCGAGTGCGCGCCCAGGGCGAAGAACGAGTGCCCGGCACCCACGCCCCTGATCCCCAGCAGTTCCTCCCAGAGCGCCGCGAGCGTCTGCTCGGTGGGCGTCTCGGGCGCGAGGTACGCCTCCGCCTCGGCGGCCGCGTCCGGGTCGGGCTCGGGGAGCGCGCGGCGGTCCACCTTGCCGCTGGTGGTGAGCGGGAACGCGTCCAGCCCCACCACCACGGCGGGCACCATGTAATCTGGGAGCCGCTCCGCCGCGTGCGCCCGCAGCGCCGCCGCGTCGGCCGACGACGGCGTGACGTACGCCACCAGCCGCCGCGCGTCACCCTCGCCGCGCACCACGGCCACCGCGTCGGCGACGGCGGGGTGGCGGCGGAGCACGCTCTCCACCTCGCCCGGCTCGATGCGGAAGCCGCGCAGCTTCACCTGCGTGTCGAGGCGGCCGAGGTATTCGAGTGCGAAAGTGCGAGAGTGCGAGAGTGCGAAAGTGGTTTCGTCCTCGCGCGAATTTCCGTCACTTTCGCACTTTCGCACCTTCGCACTTTCGCACTTCCACCGAACCCGGTCGCCGGTGCGATACATCCGCGCGCCCGGCCGGCCCGCGAAGGGGTCGGTGATGAAGCGCTCGGCGGTGAGCGCCGGACGGTTCGCGTATCCCCGCGCCACGCCGGGGCCGCCCAGGTACAGCTCACCGGGGATGCCCACTGGCGCCGGACGCAGCCGCGCGTCGAGCACGTAGGCCCGCATGTCGGCCACCGGGCGGCCGATGGGCGGGCGCGGGTCGCCGCGGCACACGTCCTCGCAGGTGGCGTAGACGGTAGCCTCGGTGGGGCCGTACAGGTTGCGGACGGTGCGCACCGTTCCCGTCGCTAGCAGCGCGTCCACCAGGTCGCCGGGGAGCGCCTCGCCGCCCAGGTTCAGCGCGCGCAGCGTCGGCGGAAGCGCGCCGCGGCGCAGCAGCTCGGCCGCGGCGGCGGGCGCCATGAACGCCGACCGCACCGCCTCGGCGTCCACCAACTCCAGCGCGTTCTCCACCAGCACCAGCGCGCCGCCGGCGCAGAGGGTGCCGAACACCTCGGCCACGGAGACGTCGAAGGAGAAGGAGGTCGAGCCCAGCACCGCCGCCCGCTCCTCGTCCGGCATCACCTCGTCTAGCCACGACAGCAGGGTGGAGAGGCCCTGGTGCTCCACCATTACCCCCTTCGGCGTGCCCGTCGATCCCGAGGTGTAGAGGACGTAGGCGAGCGACGCGGGGTCGATCTCCATCCCCAGATCCTCCGCCGATTCTGCCTCGATCTCCGCCGCCTGCAGGTCGAGGGAGATCAGGGGGATGCCGGAGGGGATGACATCGGCCAGCGCGGAGACGGTCACCACCGCGGCCGCCCGGGCATCGCCCACGATCGCCGCCAGCCGCGCGGGGGGATACGCGGGGTCGAGGGGGACGTACGCCGCGCCAGCCTTCATCACCCCCAGCACCGCGGCGACGAGGTCCGGCGTGCGCTCCAGGCACACGCCCACCGTCGCGCCCGGCCGTGCGCCGAGCGCCGCCAGCCGCCGGGCGATGCGGTTGGCGCGCGCGTTCAGCTCCCCGCGCGTCACCACCCGCCCGGCGAAGCGGATCGCCGGCGCGTCCCGGTCCGCCGCGACGCGCATCTCCCAGCGCGCGGGGAGGGAGACAAAGGGGTGGTCGCGCCGCGACTCGGCGTTCCACCCGTGCACCACGCGGCGCCGCTCCTCCGCGTCCATCAGCGGCAGGTCGGCGAGCGGGCGGTCGGGCGCGGCGGCGGCGGCTTCCAGCAGCGTGGCCAGCTGCCGGGCGAAGCGCTCCATCGTGGCCGCGTCGAAGAGGTCGGTGGCGTACTCCAGCACTCCGCTGACGCCACCGTCGTCCATCTCCAGCGTGGCCATCATCAGGTCCCACTTGGCCGCCCCGGTGTCGATGGCCGCCAGCGGGCTCTCCTCCGAGAGGGGCCGCGAGCCGAGCAGCTTCTCCATCCCCCCCGCCGTGCTCTCGTGCGCCGCCACCGTGGCGTGGTGGAAGTAGAGCGCCTGGAAGAGCGGGTGCCGGCTGGGGTCGCGCTCCACGCCCAGCTCCTCCACCAGCTTCTCGAACGGCAGCTCCTGGTGCGCGTCGGCGTCGAGCACCGCCTGACGGGCCGTGCGGATCGCCTGGCGGAAGGTCGGCGCGCCCTCCAGCCGCAGCCGCAGCGCCGCGGTGTTGGCAAAGAACCCAAGCACCTGCTCCAGCTCCGCGCGGTTGCGGTTGGCCAGGATGGTGCCCACCACCAGGTCGTTCTGCCCCGCCCACCGCGCCAGCAGCGCCGCGAAGCCGGCCAGGATCACCATGTTCAGCGATGCCGCCTCCGCCCGCCCCACGCGCCGCAACGCCGCCGCCAGCGCGGGGGTGAGCGCGAAGCCGTGCAGCCGCCCGCGGAAGCTCTGCTGCGGCGGGCGCGGCCGGTCGGTCGGGAGATCGAGGACGGGCGCGTCCGCCAGCGCCCCGCGCCAGTAGGCCACCTGCCGCTCCAGCTCTGCGCCCGCGAGCCAGCCGCGCTGCCAGACGGCGTAGTCGGCGTAGCGGAGCGGGAGATCGGGGAGCGCCGGCTCGCGCCCGGCCGCGAAGTGGCCGTACAGCTCGTCGATCTCGCGCCCCAGCGCCTGGTAGCTCCACCCGTCGGCGGCGATGTGGTGGACGGTGGTCACCAGCGCGCAGCGCTCGTCCGACACCCGCAGCAGCGCCACGCGCAGGAGCGGCCCCGCGGCCAGGTCGAACGGCCGCGCGGCCTCCTCGCGCACCACCGCCAGCATCCGGTCGACCAGCGGCACGCCGCCGGGCGCGGTGCGGTCGCGGACGTCGCGCGCGTCCACCCGCACGGGGAAGGGATCGAGCACCACCTGGCGCAGCTCGCCGCCCTCCACGCGGAAGACGGTGCGCAGCGCCTCGTGGCGGCGGACGGCCAGCGTCAGCGCGCGCTCCAGCGCGGCGACGCCGGCCTCCGCGCGCACCAGCTCGGCCCCGGCCACGTTGTACATGGGGTTGCCGGGGTCGTACTGCGCCACGAACCACATCCGCTCCTGCGCGAACGACGCCGGGAACGCGGGCCCCGCCCCCGCGCAGCGCGGGATGGGCTCCTGCGCGCGCGCGGCCGAGGCGTCGCCGCCCAGGCGCCGCCGCAGCAGCTCCAGCCGCCCGGGCGAGAGCCCGGCCCGCCGCGCGTCCGTCATCGCCGTCAGATCTCCTCGAGCTGCGCCAGGAGGTCGTCCAGCTCCTCCTGGTCCATCCGCGCCGCGGGGAAGTCGTCGACGGTGTAGCCCCCCTCCCGCGGCGCGCGGGCCCGCTCGACCAGCGCGCGCAGGGCGGCGCCGTAAGCCTCGGCGAGCCGCTCCATCGTCTCCGCGCGGAAGACGCGGGCGCCGTAGAAGATGCCCATCCGCAGCACGCCGTCGGCGACGGAGCCCTCCACGGAGATGCGGTGCGTGCGCGGCTGCGACGGGTCGCGCGTGGGGCCGATCGGCCCCGCGGCGGGGACGAGGAGCGCGCTGGAATCGGGTGCGGCGGCGCCGGCCTGGCCCATGTAGTTGAAGCTGACCTCCGCCGCGGGACGCGCCGCCAGCTCCGCCGCCGCGTCACCCGCGAGCCAGCGCAGCAGGCCGTGGCCCATGCCGCGCTCGGGGACCGCCCGCAGCGCCTCCTTCACCCCGTTCAGCGTCGCGGCGGCATCTCCCGTGGCCTGCAGGTGGATGGGGAAGACGGAGGTGAACCAGCCCACCGTACGCGAGACGTCCACGTCGTCGAACAGGTCCTCGCGCCCGTGCCCCTCGACGTCGACGAGGAGCGATTCGCGGCCGCTCCAGGCGCGGAAGGCCTCGGCCAGCGCGGCGAGGAGCGCGTCGTTCACCTGCGTGCCGAAGGCGGCGGGCACCTCCTCCAGCAGCGCGCGCGTCTCCGCCACCGTGAGCTCCGCGACGGCGACGGCGGTCCCCGCCTCGTCGTCCGGCGCGCCGGGGACGTCCGCGGGGAGGGGATCGGCGGCGGCGGGGAGGGCGCCCAGCCAGAACGGGAGCTGCGCCAGCGTCTCCGGGGCGCGGGCGCGCTCGTCCAGGCGGCGCGCCCACTCGCGGAACGCCGTCGTCTTCGGCGGCAGCCGCACCTCGCCGCCGCCGGCGAGCTGCCGGTACGCCGCCTCCAGGTCCTCCGCCAGCACCGGGAGCGAGACGGCATCCACCACCAGGTGGTGCGCCGCGACGAGGATCCGCTGCGGGCGATCGGGCCCGAGGTCGAAGAGCGCGACGCGGAAGAGCGGGCCCGCGGCCAGGTCCATCCCCGTCTGCACCGCCGCCGCGCGCGCCTCCATCTCCATCTCCAACTGCTCCTGGGGGATGGAGGATAGGTCGAAGCGGTCGAAGGCGGCCGGCTCCGGGACGGCGGTCGATGCCGTCCATCCCCCGTCCCCGCGGACGAAGCGAGTGCGCAGCGCGTCGTGGTGCGCGGCGACGGCGTCCGCGGCGCGCTGGAGGAGATGGGGATCGAGCCGCCCGCGCGCCTCCAGCGCCATCCCCATGTTCCAGTGCTCGGGACGGGGGATGCCGCGCTCCAGGATCCAGCGCTGCGTGGGGGTGAGCGGCGCGTCGCCGGTGACGGGGCCTTGCTCGGCATCGATGGGCGTCGCCGTCTCGGCCGCGGCGGCCAGCTCGGCGATGGTCTGGTGCTGGAACACCTGCCGCAGGGCGATGCGCACGCCCTCGCGCGCCGCGCGCACGATCACCTGGATGGAGAGGATCGAATCTCCCCCCAGCTCGAAGAAGTTGTCGTGCACGCCGACGGACTCACGCCCGAGCACCTGCGCCCAGACGCGCGCCAGCACCTCCTCGGCGCGGGTGCGCGGCGCCGTCTGGTCGCCCGCCGCCTCGGCGATCTCGGGCGCGGGGAGGGCGCGGCGGTCCAGCTTGCCGTTGGGCGTGCGCGGCAGGGCGGGGAGGAGCACCAGCGCCGAGGGCACCATGTACTCCGGCATCCCGCTGCGCAGCGCCGCCCGCAGCCCATCCGCGGTGACGCCGTCGTCCGCCGCGACGTACGCGACCAGCCGCCGCGATCCCGGCGCGGGCTCGTGGACGATCGCCGCCGCCTCGCGCACGCCGGGGAGCGCGAGGAGGGCCGTCTCCACCTCGCCCAGCTCGATGCGGAAGCCGCGGATCTTCACCTGGCGGTCGGCGCGGCCGATGAACTCGAGTGCGAAAGTGCGAGAGTGCGAGAGTGCGAGAGTGGTTTCGCCTGGCTCCGCCTCACTTTCGCACTTTCGCACCTTCGCACTTTCGCACGTCCAGCGCGCCACGTCGCCCGTGCGGTACAGGCGCGCGCCGGGGACGCCGCCGAACGGGTCGGGGACGAACTTCTCGGCAGTGAGCGCCGGGCGGCCCAGGTAGCCGCGGGCGACGCCGATGCCGCCCACGCACACCTCGCCGGGAATGCCGGCGGGGAGCGGGCGCAGCGCGGGGTCGAGCACGTACGTCTGGAGACCGGGCCAGGGGCGGCCGATGGAGATGCGCCCCTCGGCGGCCGGATTGATCGACAGGGTCGCGCCGACCGTGGTCTCCGTCGGCCCGTAGCCGTTCACGAAGCGGCGGCCGGTCCCCCAGCGGCGCACCACCTCCGGCCCCACCGCCTCGCCGGTGGAGACGACGGTGCGCAGGTCGGGGAGCCCGTCGGGCGGGAGCGTGGCCAGGACGGAGGGGCCCAGGGTGACGACGTTCACCCGCTCGCGCTCCAGGAACTCCGCCAGCAGCTCGCCGGCCGCCGCCTCGTCGCGCGGGGCGATGACCAGCGTGGCGCCGGAGAGGATGGTGAACACGTCCCACAGCGACGCGTCGAACGAGAACGAGGCGAACTGGAGGACGCGCGCGCCAGGGTGCGCGCCCAGCACCTCGGCCTCCATCGCCGCCAGCGACGCGATCCCCCGGTGCGTCAGCACCACGCCCTTGGGCAGCCCGGTGGAGCCCGAGGTGTAGATCACGTACGCCGCGTTCTCCACCTCGTCCGCGCCCTCCAGGTTTCCGTCATCCCCCTCCATCACGTCGGGGTGGATCACGGGGATGCCGGCGGGGATGGCGTCGTCGCCGCGCTCGGCGATCACCACGCGCGCGCCCGAATCCTCCAGCATGTACCGCCGCCGCTCGGGCGGATACGCGGGGTCGACGGGGAGGAAGGCGCCGCCCGCCTTCGACACGGCGAGCATCGACTGGATCACCCGCGGCGAGCGCTCCAGGCAGAGCGCGACCACCGTCTCCGGCCCCACGCCGGCCGCGCGCAGCCGCCGCGCGAGCCGGTTGGCGCGCGCGTTCAGCTCCGCGAAGGAGACCGCCTCGCCGGCGTGGCGCACCGCCTCGGCGTCGGGCGTGCGCGCGGCCTGCGCCTCCCACAGGCGGTGGAAGGGCGCCGGCTCCACCGCGGTCGCGGGGCCGCGGCTCCACCCCTCCAGCACCTCGCGGCGCTCGCCTGCGTCGAGGAGGGAGAGCTGCGAGAGCGGGCGCTCCGGCTCGGCGGCCGCGCGCGTGAGCAGGGTGCAGAAGTGGCGGCAGAAGCGGTCGACGGTCTCCGCGTCGAAGAGGTCGGTGGCGTACTCGACCACGCCGGACAGCTTCGGGCCGTCTTCCAGCGTGGCCATGGTCAGGTCGAGCTTCGACATCCCCGTGTCGACCAGCGCGGCGCGGTTGTCCTCGTACACGGGGCGCGCGTCCAGCCCGTCGTCGACCGCGCTGGTGTGCGCGGCGATGAAGGTGTGATGGAAGTACATCACCTGGAACAGCGGGTTGCGGCTGGGGTCGCGCTCCACGTGCAGGTGCTCCACCACCTTCTCGAAGGGCAGCTCCTGGTGCGCCTCGGCCTCCAGGATCAGCATGCGCGCCCGCCGCGACGCCGCGGCCAGGCCCGGATCGTCCGTCAGGTCGAGCCGGAGCGCGGCGGAGTTGACGAAGCACCCCACCACGTCGTGCAGCTCGGGGCGGTTGCGGTTGCCGAACAGCGCGCCCAGCACCACGTCGGCGTTCCCCGAGTAGCGCGCCAGCGTGGCCGCGAAGCCGGCGGTGAGCACCATGTTCAGCGTCACCTTCTCGCGCAGGCAGAGGGCGCGCAGCGCGGCGGTGGTGGCCTCGGGAACGACGAAGTGGTGGAAGGCGCCGCGATACGACGGACGCGCCGGGCGCGGCCGGTCGCCCACCAGCTCGGTCTCGGGCGCGCCGGCCAGCAGGTTCCGCCAGTAGTCGACGTGGCGCTGGAGCGTGGCGCCGGTCAGGTGCTCGCGCTGCCAGACGGCGTAGTCGGCGTAGCGCAGCCCCGGCGCGGGGAGGTCGGCGCGCTCGCCGCGGCGGTCGGCGGCGTAGAGCGTCCACAGCTCGTGCAGGAGAAGGGGATACGCCCACCCGTCGGTGACGATGTGGTGCACGGTGATGACGAGTGCGTACCGCTCGTCGTTCACGCGCAGGAGCGTCATGCGCACCAGCGGCCCGCGTTCCACGTCGAGGAGGCGCGCGCCTTCCTCGGTGACGAGCCGGCGCACGTCGCGCTCGAAGTCGTCGCCTACCCGGTCGCGGACGTCGCGCACCTCGGCCCGCACGGGGAAGGGGGGGAGGACGACCTGGCGCAGCTGTCCGTCGACCACGCGGAAGACGGTGCGCAGCCCCTCGTGGCGCCGCACCACCTCCGAGAAGGCGCGCTCCAGCGCGGGGATGTCGGCGTCGGCGCGCACCAGCACGGCCACGGGCACGTTGTAGACGGCGTGCTCGGGGTCGAGCTGGGTGACCAGCCACATCTGCTCCTGCATGAACGACGCGGGGTGCTCGGGCCCCGGGCCGGCGCAGCGGGTGATGGTCTCGAGCGCGGGCGCCGCGGCCTCGCCCCGGCCGGACAGCCGCTGCTGCAGCAGCGCGCGTCGCTCCGGCGACAGCCCCGCGCGGCGGGTAGTGATATCCATTCGATCAGGTCCTTTAGTCCTGAGTCCTAAGTCCTAAGTCCTAAGTGCTGAGTGCTCACACACTTAGCACTGGGCACTGGGCACTTCCTACCTCGCTACCAGCGCCGCCACCTCTTCGTCGCTGAGCGCTTCGAGCTCGGCGATGATGGCGTCTTCGATCAGTTCGGACATCCGGGCCACCGTCGGGGCCTCGAAGATGGCGGCCAGGCGCAGGTCCACGCGGAACATCACGCGCACCCGCGACACGATCTGCGTGGCCAGCAGCGAGTGCCCGCCCAGCCCGAAGAAGTCGTCGTGGATCCCCACCCGCTCGATCCCCAGCAGCTCCTGCCAGAGGGCGGCGAGCTTCTCTTCCACCTCGTTGGTCGGCGCGGCGTAGCTCCCGGCGTCCGCGGGCCGCGCGTACAGCGTCCCGGCGTCCGCGGCCGCGGCGGGCTGCGGCGCGGCGGCCGCGCGCACGCGCTCGTCCAGGTCGGCGGTGGAGACCAGCACCACCGGCTCGGACGCCAGCGCCAGCACCCGCTCCAGCGCCGCGGCGATCTCAGATGCGCGGAGTCCGTCGTCGGCTGATTCCTCGTCCCCGATCCACCGATCCCACGCGACGCTGGTCCAGCCGCGGCGGCCTTTCTCCCGTCGATGCGTCGAGAAGGCGTCGGTCAGCGCGTTGGCGGCGGCGTGGCGCACCCGGCCGACGACGCCCAGCACTCCCGCCAGCGACGACTCCACCAGGCAGAAGCCCGGCGTCCGCCTCGCCAGCGCCTCGTCGAGCGCGGCCAGTGTCTGCTCCACCTCCGCGACCTGCGCGGCCCACGTTGCCGGCTCAGCCTCGGAGACCAGCGCCAGGCCGGCGGCGTCGCCCAGCTCCGGCGAGTAGACCACGCCGTCGATGCGGCCGAACCGCGCCTCCGTCTCGGCCACGGCCCGCGCCAGCGACTGCGCGTCGGCGGGATCGGTGGCGATTGCCAGCGTCACCGCTCCGGCGGCTTCCAGCGCGCGCGGGAGATCGGGGGGGATGGACGGCGCGGCCAGGGCGATGCGCACGCCGGGCGTGGCGGCCATCACCTCGGCGATGCGCGCGTTGCGGCCCGCCGCGTCGCCGATCAGCAGGTAGGCGCCGCCTTCGCGGAGCGCGGCCGCGCGCGGGGCGGGGAAGGGCTTGAAGGTGCGCACCCAGCGGTGGCGTCCGCGGTACGCCGTCACGGGATCGTCCGACCCGCCCACCACGTCGGCCGCCAGCATCGCGGCCAGCTCGCCGCTCTCGGCCGCGGGACGGACGACGTCCACCACGCGGCACGACAGCGACGGGTACTCGCGCGGGAGCACGGCGCAGGCGCCGTGGATGGCGGCCGCGCGCGGATCGATCTCCTCATCGCCCACCACCTCGTGCGCCGCGGCGGTGACGACGACCAGCTTCGCCTCACCCAGCGCGTCGGCCAGGAGGAGGAGCGAGCCGAACGCCTCGCCCGGATCGCTGTCCACCGGGCGTGCGTCGACCACCACGTCCGGCTGCAGCTCGTCGGCGGCGAGCGAATCGACCAGCGCGCGATGGTCGCCGCGCTCGCGGGGGCGCAGGACGCGCAGGTGCCCGTCGCTGGCGAAGTGGTCGCCGGCGCGGGCGAGAATCAGCTCGTGCCCGGCCTCGCGCAGCGCCGACGCCACCCGCTCGCCGAACGGGCCGGCGGAGAGGACGAGCACGCGCTTCGGCTCCGGCGACGCGGGCGGCGGGGGCGTGCGCGTCCATGCGGGGACGTACGTCCACTCCGCCGGGTCGGCGCGCCGTCCGACGGAGACGGGCGTGGCGACGGCGTCCGCGGACGGCGCCTCGATCCAGTAGCGCTGCCGCTCCCACGGGTACGTCGGCAGGCGCACGCGCAGGCGCGATTCATCTCCCCGGAGCGCCGTCCAGTCGGGCGAGGCGCCGGAGGCCCAGAGCCGGCCCAGCGCCTCGAGCAGGAACGGCGCGTCGGGCTTGCGGTCGTACGCGTAGCGCAGCGAGGGGATCACTGCCGCGGGCGGCTCGGCGTCGCCCTGGCGCTGGCGGACGAAGGTGGAGAGCGTCTGCCCCGGGCCGACTTCGAGGAGGATGCGCCCCGGCTCCTTCAGCAGCTCGGAGATGCCGTCCGCGAAGCGCACCGTCCCCAGCATGTGGCGCGTCCAGTACGCCGGGTCGGTGGCCTCCGCGTCGGAGATCCACGTCCCCGTCACGTTCGACAGCAGGGGGATGGAGGGCGGGCGCAGGCGCGTCTGCGCGATCCGCGCGGCCAGCTGCTCCGCCGCGGGCGCCATCATCGGCGAGTGGAAGGCGTGCGTGGTGGCCAGCCGCCGCGCCACGATCCCCCTCTCTCCCAAGCGCCGTTCGAGGATGGAGACGCCCTCCTCCGGCCCGGCCGCCACGCACAGCCCCGGCGCGTTGATCGTCGCGATGGCGACGCCGGCGGGGAGGTGGGGACGGAGCTCGCCGGGCGCGGCGGAGACGGAGAGCATCACGCCGCCGGGGAGCGCCTGGATGATGCGGGCGCGGTCGGCCACCAGCGCCAGCGCGTCCTCCAGCGGCAGGATCCTGGCGATGCAGGCCGCCGCGTACTCGCCCAGCGAGTGGCCGATCACGGCGGCGGGGACGATCCCCCAGCTCATCCACAGCTTCGCCAGCGCGTAGTCGATGACGAAGACGGCGGGCTGCGCGATCTCGGTGTGGTTCAGCCGCTCGGCCGCCGGGTCGACGGCGGTGTCGCGCCCCAGCATGCGCCGCATGTCGAAGCCGGCGGCGGGCACCGCGTCGGACGGCGCGTCGCCGGGGAACATCACCTCGCGGATGTCCATCCCCATCAGCGGGCGCAGGATCTCGGCGCAGCGGTCGACCTCGGCGCGGAAGACGGGCTCGGCCGCGTACAGCCCGTGCGCCATCCCCGGGTACTGGTCGCCCAGCCCGGGGAAGAGGAAGGCGACGGTGCGGCTCTCCCCCTCGACGACACCGCTGATCGTGCGGTCGGGCGCGGCCATGACCGTCGTCGGATCCTCGCCCTGGCGGAGGACGACGGCCCGGCGGTGGGCGAACGCCTTCCGCCCCTCGCGCAGCGTGAACGCGACGTCCGCCAGCGGGAGATCGGGATGTTCTCGGAGATGGTCCGCCAGCCGCGCGGCCGCCGCGTCCACCGCCTCGCGCGAGCGCGCGGAGAGCGTCAGCAGCTGCCACGGGCGCGACGGGCCGGACGGCGCGCGCGCGGGCGCCTCTTCCAGCACCACGTGCGCGTTCGTCCCGCCGATGCCGAACGAGCTCACCCCGGCGCGCCGCGGCGCCCCGTCCACCGTCTCCCATGCCCGCGCCTCGCCCGCGGCGACGAAGAAGGGCGAGCCGGCGAAGGCGATCGCCGGGTTGGGAGATTCGAAGTGCACGGTGGGCGGGATCTCCCGGTGCTCCAGCGCCAGCACGGTCTTGATGAAGCCCGCGATCCCCGCCGCCGTGTCGAGGTGGCCGACGTTGGTCTTCACCGCGCCCACCGCGCAGTAGCCGGCGCGGTCGGTGTGGGCGCGGAAGGCACGCGTCAGCGCGGCGATCTCCAGCGTGTCGCCCAGGTCGGTGCCGCTCCCGTGCGCCTCGACGTAGGTGACGGTGTCCGCGTCCACGTCCGCGGCGGCCAGCGCCTCGCCGATGACGGCGGCCTGGCCTTCGACGCCGGGCGCGGTATAGGCCACTTTCGCCGCGCCGTCGTTGTTCACCGCGCTGCCGCGGATCACCGCGCGGATGGGGTCGCCGTCGCGCAGCGCGTCGGCCAGGCGCTTGAGGACGACGACGCCCACGCCGCTCCCCGAGAGCGTCCCCGCGGACCGGGCGTCGAAGGCGCGGCAGTGCCCGTCGGGCGAGGTGATGCTGCCGGGGGCGTGCAGGTAGCCGGTGTCCTGCGGCACCAGCACGGTGGCGCCGCCCGCCAGCGCCACCTCGCACTCGCCGGAGAGCAGGCTCTGCACGGCCAGGTGGACGGCGACAAGGGCGGTGGAGCAGGCCGTCTGCACGTTCAGACTGGGGCCGCGCAGGTCGAGCTTGTACGAGGCGCGGGTGGCCAGGAAATCCTTGCCGCTGGCCAGGTGCGCCCCGAACGCGCCGACGGACGCCAGCAGCGCGGGGTTGCCCATCACGTGGCGCTCGGCGTAGCCGCTCTGGCCGGCGCCGGCGTACACGCCCACGCGCCCGCCGCTGCCGGGGACGTGGCCGGCGTCTTCGAGTGCCTCCCAGGCGCACTCCAGGAAGAGGCGGTGCCCCGGCTCCAGCATCTCGGCCTCGCGCGGGCTGTAGCCGAAGAAGCCGGCGTCGAAGTGCTGCACGTCGCGCAGGCGCCCGATGGAGCGCACGTAGCCGGGGTCGGCCAGCTCGCTCTCGGGGATGCCGGCCGCGCGCAGCTCGTCCGCGCTGAAGTGGGTGATGGACTCCACTCCCTCGCGCAGGTTGCGCCAGAACGCCTCCAGGTCGCTCGCGCCCGGAAAGCGCCCCGCCATCCCGATCACGGCCACGTCGAAGTCGCGGCTGCGCTCGTGCTCCATCCCGTATTCCGCCTCGCTCATCGCGCTGTTCTCGTTATCCAAGAGTCAGTCGTGTCGTTCGGTGACTACCATCCCCGCGAGACTCTCCCCCTCCGCTTGACCCTCCCCGGAGACCCTCCCCCCGCGGCTGGGGCCGCGTACCCCCTCCCGATAACGGGAGGGGGTAACTTCGAGCGCGCCGCCGCAGCCCACGGCACACTCAGAAAGTCCGGTGCGACGCGATCGTGGCGGCAGGTCCCGCTCTCCACGCCACCGCCACCGCCGCGCTGAGTTCTCCCCTCCCCTGCGCAGCGGGGGAGGGGCCGGGGGAGGGGGCCATCCCGCGGCCACACAAACCCACGCCACCAGCGCAGATGTCCTCCCCCCTACCTCTCCCGGGACGGGAGAGGTGGCGAGCCTAAGCGAGCCGGAGAGGGCGCGATGCCGCGCCCTGCTCCACACTCAGCACTGGGCACTGGGCACTGGGCACTGGGCACTCAGCACTGGGCACTCAGCACTGGGCACTGGGCCCTAGGCCCTATCTCCGCCTCAACCTTCCCATCATCTCCCGCCGTCCCGACCCACGCTCGGCGCTCTCACCCGCCTTCGCCTCGGCCTTCGCGTCCGGCTTCGTCTCGCCCGCGGCCGTGGTCGCGGCGGCGGACGCGAGGTGCGCGGCGAGCGAGCGCACGGTGGGGTAGAGGAACAGCTCCACCGGCGTCACCTCCACGCCCAGTGCCGCCCGCAGCCGCTCGATCATCCGCCCCACCACCAGCGAGTGGCCGCCGATCTCGAAGAAGTTGTCGTCCATCCCCACGCCCGAGATCTCCAGCACCTCCTCCCACACCCGCGCGATGGCGCGCTCGGACACGGTCGCGGGCTCGGCGCGCTCCTCGCGCGCGGCCTCGGCGGGCTCGTGCTCGGCCAGGCTCAAGCGGTCCACCTTTCCGTTGGGCGAGAGCGGGAGCCGCTCCAGCGCGGTGAAGGCGGCGGGCACCATGTAGTCCGGCAGCCGCTCCTTCAGGAACGCGCGCAGCTCGGCCGCCCCCGGCGCCACCTCCCCGGCCGCGCTGACCACGAACGCCGCCAGCCGCACGTCCGCGCCCTCGCCGCGCACGACGACGGCGGCTTCCTGCAGCGCGGGGTGCTCGGCCAGCACGGCCTCGATCTCCCCCGTCTCCACGCGGTGGCCGCGGATCTTCACCTGGTGGTCGAGGCGGCCGAGGTAGTCCAGGTTGCCGTCGGCGCGCCAGCGCACCCGGTCGCCCACGCGGTACATCCGCGATCCCGGCGGGCCGAAGGGGCAGGGGACGAAGCGCTCGGCCGTCAGCGCCGGACGCCGGTGGTAGCCGCGCGACAGCCCCTCGCCCGACAGGTACAGCTCGCCGGGGACGCCCACCGGCACCGTGCGCAGCGCCGCGTCCACCACCCACGCCCGCGTGTTGGCGACCGGCCGCCCGATCCACACCCGCTCGCCGTCGCGCTCGACGACGGAGTACGTCGAATACGTCGTGTCCTCCGTCGGTCCGTAGAGGTTGACCACGCGCTCGACCGTCCCCGTGTCGAGGAGCCCCTGCGCCAGCGCGTTGGGGAGCGCCTCGCCGCCCAGGTTGAGGACGCGCACGGAGGGGGGGATGGCGCCGGTGCGAAGCAGCTCGGCGGCGGCGCTGGGGGCCATGCTGGCCAGCACCGGCGCCTCGCCCGGCGGGATCCCGTCCACCGCCAGCGCGTTGCGGACGAGGATCAGGCGCCCGCCCCAGCACAGCGTGCCGAAGATCTCGGCGATGGAGACGTCGAAGGAGACGGAGGTGGAGCCCAGCACCGCGCGCCGCTCCTCGTCCGACACGTGCTCCTTCAGCCAGTGCAGCAGGGTGACGGTGCTGCGGTGCTCGATCTGCACCCCCTTCGGCCGCCCCGTCGATCCGGAGGTGTAGATGGTGTACGCCGTGTTCTCGGGATGGACGGCGACGCGCGGCCGGTCGCCCGGCTCCGCGGATTCGATCTCCGCCCAGTCCGCATCCACCCGGATCACTGTCCCGGAGATGGCGGGAAGGCGCTCCGCCAGGCGCGCGTGCGTGAGCAGCACGGGCGCCCCCGAGTCCTCCAGCATCCAGGCGATGCGCTCGGCCGGGTATGCGGGGTCGACGGGGACGTAGCCGCCGCCCGCCTTCAGCACGGCCAGCAGCGCGACGACCAGCTCCGGCGTGCGCTCCATGCAGACGGCGACGCGTGCTTCCGGCCCGATCCCCAGCCGCACCAGGCGGTGCGCCAGCCGGTTCGCGCGCTCGTCCAGCGCGCGGTAGGTGAGCGCCCCGTCCGCATGGGAGACGGCGATCGCATCCGGCGTCGCGTCTACGGCGCCTTCGAACAGGTGGGGGATGGTGATGCCGCGCGGGTAGTCGGCCTCCGTGCGGTTCCATGCGACGGTGACGAGCGCCTCTTCCTCCGGCGGCATCAGCGGCAGCTCGGAGATGCGCTGCTCGGGGTCGCCGGCGGCGGCGGCGAGCAGGATGCCGAAGTGCGCCGCCATCCGCTCGATCGAATCCGCGTCCCACAGGTCCGACGCGTACTGGAAGACGCCGTGCAGGCTCCCCTCGTGCTCGGCCACGGCGAGGACGAGATCGACCTTCGTCGTTCCCGTATCTCCCTCTCCCGCCTCCACCTGCAGCCCCGGCAGCACCGGTGCGCCGGACGACTGGGCGTGCATCGAGAAGATCACCTGGAAGAGCGGGTGCCGGGTGAGGCTGCGCTCGATCTTCAGCTCCTCCACCAGCCGCTCGAACGGCACCTCCTGGTGCGCGTAGGCGTCGAGCGTGGTCTCGCGCACGCGCCCCAGCATCTGCGCGAAGGTCGGGTCGCCGGACAGGTCGGCCCGCAGCGCCAGCGTGTTGAGGAAGACGCCGATCAGCGGTTCGGTCTGCTCGGGCGTGCGCCCGGCGACGGGCGAGCCGACGACGACGTCGTCCGTCCCCGACCAGCGGTGGAGGACGGCGTCGAAGGCCGCGAGCAGCACCATGAACGGCGTGGCGCCGCTCCGGCGCGCCAGCGCGGTGGCCGCCTCCCACGTCGCGCGCGGGAGGGAGAAGGCGTGCGTGGCGCCGCGGAAGCTCTGCACCGCCGGGTGCGGCCGGTCGGTCGGCAGCGCGAGCGTCGCCGCGCCGTCCAGCGCGCCGCGCCAGTACGCCATCTCCCGCTCCAGCGCCGGCCCGTCCAGCCGCTCGCGCTGCCAGACGGCGTAGTCGGCGTACTGCACGGGGAGCGGCGGTAGCCCCGCGTCGCGCCCCTCGATCTCCCCCGCGTAGAGCGCGGAGAGCTCGCGGTAGAGGACGCCGAGCGACCACGCATCGACCACGACGTGATGCAGGGTGAGCAGGAGCAGGTGCTCGTCGCCGGCCAGCCGCAGCAGCCGCGCGCGCAGGAGCGGCCCCGCCGCCAGGTCGAACGGCGCGCGCGACTCGTCGTCGGAGATGGCCTTCGCCCGCGCCTCGCGCTCCACCTCGTCGAACGAGGAGAGATCGACGACGGGGAGGGGGATGGAGAGCGCAGGGAGGATCTCCTGCACCGGCCCGCCGTCGCCCGTGGGGAAGACGGTGCGCAGCGCCTCGTGCCGCGCAACCACGCCGTCGAGCGCGCGGCGGAGCGCGTCCGCGTCCAGCTCGCCGCGCAGGCGCAGGACGACGGGGACGTTGTACGCGGCCGGCGCGGCGCCCAGCGTCTCCAGGAACCAGAAGCGCTGCTGCGCGAACGAGAGCGGGATGGTGCGCCCGCGGCCGGCGGGGACGAGCGGCGGCACGCGGTGCTCCTCGCCCGCGCGGGCGGCCACGGCGCGCTCCGCCAGCCCCGCGACGGTGGGCGCCTCGAACAGCGCGCGCAGCGGCAGGTCGATGCCGAACGCCTCGCGGATGCGGGCGATGACCTGCGTGGCGCGCAGCGAGTGCCCGCCCAGCGCGAAGAAATCGTCGTGCACCCCGGCGTAGACGCCGAGCACGCGCTCCCACACCGCGGCGATGACCTCCTCGGCCGGGGTGCGCGGCGGCACCTTGCCGGCGGCCAGCGCGGCCGGATCGGGCTCGGGGAGCGAGCGGCGGTCCACCTTGCCGCTGGGCGTGAGCGGCATCCGCTCCAGCACCACCCACGCGGCCGGCACCATGTACTCGGGGAGATGCGCCGCCACGTGCGTCCGCAGCTCCGCGTGCGTCGGCGCCGCGCCGTCGACGGGGACCACGTAGCCGACCAGCCGCCGCTCGGCACCCTCGCCGCGCGCGGCCACGGCGGCCTGCTTGACGGACGAATGCGTACCGAGCACGGCCTCCACCTCGCCCGGCTCCACGCGGAAGCCGCGGATCTTCACCTGGAAGTCGGTGCGGCCGACGTACTCGAGTGCGAAAGTGCGAGAGTGCGAAGGTGCGAAAGTGGTTTCGTCGCGCGATGAGTCGCTTTCGCACTCTCGCACTCTCGCACTTTCGCACATCCATCTCACCCGGTCGCCCGTGCGGTACAGTCGCGCGCCGGGGAGAGCGGAGAACGGGTCGGGGACGAACTTCTCCGCGGTGAGCGCGGGGCGGCCGAGGTAGCCGCGCGCCAGGCAGTCGCCGCCCGCGAACAGCTCGCCGGGGACGCCGAGCGGCACGGGCTCCATCCGCGCGTCCAGCACGTACAGCCGCGTATTGGCGATGGGCGCGCCGATCGGCGGCAGCGCGGGCCAATCTCCCGCATCCCCCGCCACCACGTGGGCGGAGACGACGTGCGTCTCCGACGGGCCGTACTGGTTCTCCAGCGCGGCCTGCGGGTTCGCGCGGAAGAAGGCGCGCAGCTGCGGCGTCGATCGCAGCGCCTCGCCCGCGGTGATCACCTCGCGCAGGTGGGGGAGATGTGCCGAATCTCCCGCCGTTTCCGCGAGATTCTGGAGCGCCGCGAAGGGGAGGAAGAGCCGCTCGATCCGCTCGTCGCGGAGATGGGCGATGAGGCGCTCGGCGTCGCGCCGGGTCTCGTCATCGATCAGCACGAGCGTGCCGCCCGCCGCCCAGGTGCTGAAGATCTCCTGGAACGAGACGTCGAAGGAGAGGGACGCGAATTGCAGCGTGCGCGCGGGCGCGTCATCCCCCCACCGGTCGATCTGCCAGCGCACCATGTTCGCCAGCGCGCGGTGCGGCAGCGCGGCACCCTTCGGCTTCCCCGTCGACCCCGAGGTGTAGAGCACGTAGCCCAGCTGCCCGGGGTCGATGGAGATGGAGGGAGATGCGGACGATTCGCGGGAGATGGCGTCCGCCTCCGCGTCCAGCCGCACGACGGTCGTCCCCGCCACCGACGGCAGCCGCGCGGCCACGTCCGAGGTGGTGATGACGACGGAGGCGCGGCTGTCTTCCAGCATGTACGCCACGCGGTCGGCGGGATAGTTGGGATCGACCGCGACGTACGCCCCGCCCGCCTTCAGCACCGCGAGGACGGCGATCGGCATCTCCAGCGACCGCTCCAGGCAGATCGCCACCCGCGCGTCCGCCCTCACGCCGAGGCCGATCAGCCGGTGCGCGAGGCGGTTCGCGCGCGACTCCGTCTCCGCGTACGTCAGCGTCTCTCCGCCGAACTCCAGCGCGGCGACGTCCGGCGCGCGCGCCGCCCGCGCCGCCACCATCTCCACCACGCTCGTGGAGATGAATTCCGGGCGGTCGGTGGCGTTGAAGGCGGAGACGACCTGCGCCCGCTCGTCCGCGGAGATGATCGGGAGCGCGGAGACGGGCGCGCCGGGAGACGTCGCCGCCGCGCGGAGGAGCGCGTCCAGGTGCCCGGCCAGCCGCGCGATCGTGTCTTCGTCCCACAGCGCCGTCGCGTACTCCGCCCATCCCCCGAAGCCGTCCTCCGTCTCCCACAGGCCGACGGTGAGGTCGAAGCGCGACGTCGCCAGGTCGGGCGCGGTCAGGCGCACCTCCGCGCCCGCCAGCTCGACGTCGCCCTCGGCGGCGTTCTGCAGCGTCAGCATCACCTGGAAGAGCGGCGAGTGGCTCAGCGAGCGCTCCACCCCCAGCGCGTCCACCAGCTTCTCGAACGGCACGTCCTGGTGGGCGAAGGCGTCCACCGTCGTCGCTCGCACCCGCGCCAGCAGCTCGCCGAACGGCGGGTCGCCCGCGAGGTCGGCGCGCAGGGGGAGCGTGTTGCCGAAGAAGCCGATCAGCTCCTCCAGCTCCGCGCGCCCGCGGCTGGCCACCGGCGTGCCCACCACCACGTCGTCCTGCCCCGACCAGCGGTGCAGCACGGCGGCGAAGGCGGCCAGCAGCACCATGAACGGCGTCGCCCCCTCGCCCGCCCGCGCGGCGAGCGTCCGCACCGCATCGCCCGCCTCGGCGGAGAGCTCGAAGCGGTACGCGGCGCCGGCCAGGTCCTGCACGGCCGGGCGCGGGCGGTCGGTCGGGAGATCGAGCGTGGCCGGCGCGCCGCGCAGCCGCTCGCGCCAGAAGGCCAGCTGCCGCTCCAGCTCGTCGCCCACCAGCCATCCGCGCTGCCACGCCGAAAAGTCCGCGTACTGCAGGGGCGGCTCGGGGAGCGGAGACTCGCGCCCGTCGCGGAAGGCGGCGTAGAGCGCCGACAGCTCGCGCAGGAACACGCCCGCCGACCACGCGTCGCTCGCCGCGTGATGGAAGACGGTCAGCAGCGTGTGCGTCTCAGCCCCCAGCCGCAGGAGCGTCGCCCGAATCAGCGGCCCCGCCGCGAGATCGAACGGCCGCCGCGCCTCCTCGCCCATCCACCGCTCCGCATCTCCGGTGGGATCGGGAGATGAGGAGAGTTCGACGAAGCTGGCGCGGAAGGCGTCCGGCGGGAGGATGCGCTGCACCGGCCCGTCCGCGCCGGGGACGAACGCCGTGCGCAGCGCCTCGTGCCGGCGGACGATCTCGCCCAGGGCGCGCTCCAGCGCCGCGGCGTCGACGGGGCCGGAGATCTCCAGCGCCATTGGCACGTTGTAGTGCGACGAGCCGGGCTCCAGCTGATCGAGGAACCAGAGCCGCTCCTGCGCGAACGAGAGCGGGAGCGGCGCCGAGCGGTCGGCGCGCGGGATCGGCGCGGCGGCGGGGGATGCGGCATCCTCGCCGCGCGCGGCGTCGATGCGCGCCGCCAGCGCGGACAGCGTCGGCGCTTCGAAGATCACCCGCAGCGGCAGCTCCACCCCCAGCACGTCGCGGATGCGCGACACCAGGCGCACGGCCAGCAGCGAGTGCCCGCCCTGCGCGAAGAAGTCGTCGCCCGCGCCGGCGCGCTCCACGCCCAGCAGCGGCGCCCACAGCTCGGCGAGCACGCGCTCCGTCTCCGTCCGCGGCGCCACGAACTCGTCGCCGCGCTCCGCCGCGGGGTCGGGCAGGGCGCTTCGATCCACCTTGCCGTTCGCGGTCAGCGGCACCGCGTCGATGGCGACGAAGGCGGCGGGGACGAGGTAGTGCGGCAGCACGCGCCGCAGTCCGTCGCGCAGCTCCTCGTCGTCCAGCGCGCCGTCGGCGGAGACGACCCACGCCACCAGCCGGTCCGCGCCGCCGGGGCCCGGCCGCGGTGCCACCACCGCGTCGGCCACGAAATCCAGCGCGCGCAGCGCCGCCTCCACCTCGCCGGGCTCGATGCGGAAGCCGCGCACCTTCACCTGCTGGTCGGCGCGGCCCAGGAAGTCCAGAACCAGAGTGCGGGAGTGCGGAAGTGCGGGAGTGCGTTGGCTCTCGCTCGAATCCAGCGCACTTCCGCACTCACGCACTGCCGCACTTTCCGTCCAGCGCACACGGTCGCCCGTGCGGTACAGGCGCGCGCCGGGCTCGGGGGAGAACGGGTCGGGGACGAAGGCCGCCGCCGTCGCGCCGGGCCGCCCCGGGTAGCCGCGCGCCAGCACGCCGCCCACGCACAGCTCGCCGGGAATGCCGACGCCGCAGGGATTCAGCGCGGCGTCGAGGACGTACGCGCGGCGGCCGGGGATGGGCGTCCCCAGCGGCACGCGCGGCTCGTTCCCCGCCGCGAAGCCGGGGCCGACCTCGAACGCGGTGCAGCTGACCACCGCCTCGGTGGGGCCGTACATGTTCAGCAGCCGCGCGCCGCCGGGCGCGGCCGCCCAGGCGCGGGCCGCGTCGGCGCGCATGGCCTCGCCGCCGGCCATCACCAGCCGCGCGGCGGCCTTCACCGCGTCGCGCGCGGGGGCGTCGTCGGCCAGCTGGTGCCAGTACGACGTGGGGGGATTGACCACGGTGACGCCGCGCTCGCGCACCAGCGCCGCCAGCTCCGCGGTGGACGGCAGCTCGCCGCGCTGCACGATGCAGGCGCCGGCCGCCAGCGGCGCCAGCATCTGCTCGATCGACACGTCGAAGCCCGGCGCCATGAACTGCAGCAGCCGGTCGTCCGCGCTCAGCCCGAAGGCGAGCGCGGCGCCGCGGCAGTGCCGCGCCAGCTCGCCGTGCTGCACGGCGACGCCCTTCGGCCGCCCGGTGGAGCCGGAGGTGTAGATGACGTACGCCGCCGCCTCCGCCGGCACGTCGGGCAGGGAGAGGGAAGATTCGTCCGCATCCTCATCCCCATCGACGTCGATCGTGGGGATGCCGAGGGCCGCGAGCTCCGAGGCGAGCGCGCCGCCGGCGACCAGCGCGACGATCCCCGCATCCCCTGCCATCCACGCCAGCCGCTCGCCGGGGAGACCGGGATCGAGGGGGACGTAGACGCCGCCCGCCTTCAGCACGCCCAGCAGCGCCGCCACCAGCCCGGGCGAGCGCTCCATCGCCACACCCACCCGCGTCTCCATCCCCACCCCCAGCGCCCGCAGCCGCCGCGCGATGGCGGTGGCGCGCGCGTCCAGCTCCGCGTACGACACCGTCCCGCCGTCGTCGACCAGGGCCGGGGCGTCGGGAGTCGCCGCGACGTGCGCCTCGAACAGCCGGTGCGCCGCGGCTTCGGCCGGGGGGAGATCGGCGCCGCGCGTCCACGGGCCCAGCACCAGCGCGCGCTCCTCCGCGTCCATGACGTCGAGCTGCGGCAGGCGGCGGCCGGGGTCCTCGGCGCCGTGCTCCAGCAGCCGCAGGAAGTGCGCGGCGATGCGCTCGGCGGACGGGCGGTCGAGCAGGGCGGCGTCCCACTCCAGCTGCACCCACAGCTCGTCGCCGTCCTGGACGACGGCCGCGGCCAGGTCGAAGCGGGCGGGGTGGAAGTCGACCGCCTCCCAGCGGCCGCGCGCCTCGCCCAGGCGCAGCGCCTCGGTGCCGCCGCCCTGGAAGTCGGCCATCCCCTGGTAGGTGATCATGGCCTGGAACACCGGGTTGCGCCCCGGGTCCGGCGAGAGCTTCAGCTCCTCCACCACCCGCTCGAAGGGGAGCGCCTGGTGCTCGAAGGCGTCGAGCAGGGTGTCGCGCTCGCGGCGGACGAGGGCGCGGAACTCGGGGTCGCCGCCCAGGTCCGTGCGCAGCGCCAGCGTGTTCGCGACGAAGCCGACCACGCCCGCCAGCTCGCGGCGCTCGCGCCCGGCGGCGGCGGTGCCCAGCACCACGTCGCCGTGCCCGGCGTGGCGCGCCAGCGCGAGCCGGAACGCCGCGATGAGGACGGCGAACGGCGTCGCGTCCTCGGCGGCGGCCACGGCGCGCACCCGTTCCGCCAGCGCGGGGGCGATGCGCCGCTCCAGCATCTCGCCGCGGCGGGCGTGGCCGGACGGGGCGGGATGGTATTCGGGGAGCTCGAGGACGGGCGGAGCGCCCTCCAGCACGCGCCGCCAGAACGCCAGGTGGCGCTGGACGGTGGCGGCGTCGAGGTGCTCGTGCTGCCACGCCGCGAAGTCGGCGAACTGCAGGGCGGGGGGATCGAGGGGATCGGGCCGCCCCTGCGCGAACGCGTCGTACAGCCGCTCCATCTCGCGCGTCAGCACGCCCAGGCTCCACGCGTCGCCGATGGCGTGATGGAGGGTGAGGAGGAGGAGATGCTCCTCATCCCCCAGCCGCACCACCCGCGCGCGGAAGAGCGGCCCGCGCGCCAGGTTGAAGCCCGCGTGCGCGTCGTCGCTGGCGATCCGCCGCGCCTCGGCCTCGCGCGCGTCCGCCGGCAGCTGCGACAGGTCGTCGACGGCGAGCGCGGCGGGGGCGAAGGGGTGGATCACCTGCACCGGCTCGCCGTCGCGCTCGGCGAAGGTGGTGCGCAGCGCCTCGTGCCGCGCGCGCAGCGCGTTCAGCGCGCGCTCGAGCGCGCGGACGTCCAGCGGCCCGCGCAGGCGGATGGGCGCGGGGAGGTTGTAGTCCGCCGTGCCGGGGTTCAGGCGCTCGAGGAACCAGAGCCGCCGCTGCGAGAAGGAGAGGGGGATGGGCTGGCCGGTGCGCGCGCGCGGGCCGAGCGCCCGCGCCTTGCGCGCCTGCGCCTCCTTCAACCGCAATTCCAGCAGCCTCCGCTGTTCCGGCGGAAGCTCGGCCAGCCTCGTCATCACGTCCGACATGTGGATGTTCCCCGGCGTCGGTGAGAACGCTTGGGACCTTGTTGGTGAGTGCTGGTGCTCAGTGCCGGGTGCGACCGGCTCCGCGTCGCGCGCACTGGCGTGTCGTCCTGCACCTGCGTGCCGGGCTTTCAGTCCCGGTTCCTGAATGGGCTGCCCGAGCCCTGGCGTTCGGGTCCAGCGGGATCTCTCACGCTCTTCGTGCAGAGATCCGGTGCATCACGGCCACAAACCGGCGGCTGACGCCGCAGCAACAACCACGGGAAGCCCCGCAAACCGCGCGAGGCTGTTCGGCTCGGTCGTCAATCACCGCTCGCGCAGGCGGACGTCCATTCATCCTCCGTGGACGCATGATGCCCAGCGTGCTCGGCACTCGGCACTTCCGCGTCCGACAGCCGCCCGTTCAGCGCCGCCCTCGCCTCCTCCTCCGACATCCCCAATCCCTCCAGCAGCGCGTCGAGCGAGCGGGCGCGGAGGCGATCCACGCGGGCGGCCAGGTCGGCCAGCCGCGGGAAGTCGAAGACGTCGCGCAGGGGGAGCGTCACGTCGAGCCGGTCTTGCATCGCCGCAACCAACCGCATCCCGGCGAGGGAGTGGCCGCCCAGCGCGAAGAACGAGTCGCCGGGGGACACGTGCGGCACGTCCAGCAGCTCGCGCCACACCGCCGCCAGCGCCCGCTCGGTGTCCGTCCACGGGCGCGCGGCGCCGGCGGCCGCGGCGGGGGCGGGAAGCGCGCGGCGGTCCACCTTGCCGCTGCCGGTGAGCGGGAAGGCGTCCAGCGCCACGAACGCGCCGGGCACCATGTAGTCCGGCAGCCGCTCGCGCAGGTGCGCGCGCAGCTCCGCCGGCTCCGGCGCCGCGCCGCCCGCCGCGGCGACGACGTAGGCCACCAGCCGCGCGTCGCCGCCGTCGTGGCGCACGATGGCAACGGCCTCGGCCACGCCGGGATGCGCCAGCAGCGCGCTCTCCACCTCGCCCGGCTCGATGCGGAAGCCGCGCAGCTTCACCTGCTGGTCGAGGCGGCCGAGGTACTCGAGAACCCCGGTGCGCGAGTGCGTGAGTGCACGAGTGCGCTGGTCCCGCGCGGATGCGGATGCCGCGCCGGCATCACGCACTTCCGCACTCCTGCACTCACGCACTTCGGTTTCCCTCCACCGCGCACGATCACCGGTGCGGTACATCCGCGCGCCCGGCTCCACCGAGAACGGGTCGGGTGCGAAGCGCTCGGCCGTCAGCGCCGGACGGTTCGCGTATCCCCGCGCCACGCCCGCGCCGCCCAGGTACAGCTCGCCGGGAAGGCCCGCCGGCACCGGGCGCATCCACTCGTCCAGCACGTAGGCGCGCGTGTCGGCCACCGGCCGCCCGATCGCCGGACGCGCATCTCCCTGCTCCACCTCGGCCCAGGCGGCGTAGACGGTGACCTCGGTGGGGCCGTACAGGTTGCGGACGGTGCGCACCGTTTCCGTCGCCAGCAGCTGGTCCACCAGCGCGCCGGGGAGCGCCTCGCCGCCCAGGTTCAGCGTCGTCAGCCCGGCGGGGAGCGCGCCCAGGCGCAGCAGCTCGGCCGCGGCGGTGGGCACCATGTACGCCGACCGCACCTCGTCTCCCGCCACGTCCAGCGCGTTCTCCACCAGCACCAGCGTGCCGCCGCGGCAGAGGGTGCCGAACACCTCGGCCACGGAGACGTCGAAGGAGAACGAGGTGGAGGCCAGCACCGCCGCCCGCTCCTCGCCCGCCAGCGTCGCGTGCGTCCACTCCAGCAGGTGGGCCACGGCGCCGTGCTCCACCATCACCCCCTTCGGCGTGCCCGTGGAGCCGGAGGTGAAGAGGACGTAGGCCAGGGACGAGGGGTCGATGGAGACGTTGGGATCTTCCGCCGTCCCGGCATCCGTCTCCTCATCCAGCACCAGCGCGGGGAGATGGTCGGGAAGGCGCCCCGCGATCTCGCCGGTGGTGATGACCGCCACCGCGTCCGCATCGGCGAGCACGGTCGCGAGCCGCGCGGACGGGTACGCCGGGTCGAGGGGGATGTACGCCGCGCCCCCCTTCATCACCCCCAGCATCGCGGCGATCGCGTCCGGCGTGCGGGGGAGGCAGACGCCCACCCGCGCGTCGGGGCCCGCGCCCAGCGCCCGCAGCCTCCGCGCGATGCCGTTCGCCCGCGCGTCCAACGCGCCGTAGGTGATGGTCTCGCCACGGAAGCGGATGGCCGGCGCGTCCGGCTGCGCCGCCGCGCGCGCCGCGAAGGCGCGGGGGAGGGGGACGAAGCCGCCGGCGTGCGCCGGGCCGCGGCTCCACGCCTCCAGCCGCTCGCGGTCCGCGTCGGTCAGCAGGTCCACGCGCAGCGGGTGCGCATCCGGGTCCGCGCAGACCACGTCGAGCAGGTGGCGGAAGTGCGCGGCCAGCCGCTCCACCGTGGCCGCGTCGAAGAGGTCCGCGTCGTACTCGATCGCCCCGGCGACCCGGCCGTCCGCCTCGCGCAGCTCGAAGGAGAGGTCGAACTTGGCGGCGCGTGGGCTCACCTCCATCTCCTCCGCGCGCACCCCGTCGAGCCGCAGCGCCGCGGGCGGCAGGTTCTGCAGCCCGAACAGCACCTGGAACACCGGGCCGTGGCTCAGGCTGCGCTCCACCCGCAGCTCCTCCACCATCCGCTCGAACGGCAGGTCCTGGTGCGCGTACGCGTCCAGCGTCGCGCCTCGCACCCGCGCCAGCAGCGCGCGGAACGAAGGATCGTCCTCCAGCCGCGCGCGCAGCGGGAGCGTGTTGACGAAGAAGCCGGCGATCTCCTCCGCCTCGCCGTGGTGGCGCCCGGCGATGGGCGAGCCGACCACCACGTCGCGCTGCCCCGACCACCGCGCCAGCACCGCCTGGAAGGCCGCCAGCAGCGTCATGAACAGGGTGGCGCCCTCGTGCGCGGCCAGCGCGTGCACCCGGCGCGTGAGCCCCGGCGTCAGCGAGAAGGGGAGGAGCGCGCCGCGGTTGGCGGGGAGCGCGGGGCGCGGCCGGTCCGTCGGCAGCTCCAGCAGCGCGGGGGCGCCCTCCAGCGCGGCGCGCCAGTACGCCAGCTGCGACTCGAGCCGGTCCCCCGCCAGCCATCCCCGCTGCCACGCCGCGAAGTCCGCGTACTGCAGCTCCAGCGGCGGGAGATGGGGATCGTCCCCGCGCAGGGCGGCCGCGTAGGCGTCGGACAGGTCGCGCAGGAGCAGCCCCCAGCTCCACCCGTCGCCCACGCTGTGGTGGACGTTCAGCGCGAGCACGTGCTCGCGCTCGCCGCGGCGCAGGAGGGCGGCGCGCAGCAGCGGCCCGCGCTCCAGGTCGAACGGGCGGAACGCCTCCGCCGCCAGCCACGCCTCCTCGTCGTCGTCACCGGCGACGGGGACCACGGGGAGATCGATCTCCCACGGCGCGGCGATCTCCTGCACCGGCGCGCCGTCCGCCTCGCGGTAGCGCGCCCGCAGCGCCTCGTGCCGCGCGACCACGGCGGTGAGCGCGCGGCGGAGCGCATCGGCGTCGACCGTCCCCTCCAGACGATGGCGCACGGGCATGTTGTACAGGCCGCGGCCGGGGAGGAGGCGCTCCAGGAACCAGAGCCGCTCCTGCGCGAAGGAGAGCGGCAGCGCCCCGCCGCGCGCGATCGGCTCCATCGGCGGCAGCGGCTCGGGCGCGCCGGCGGCGGCCGCCTCGACGTGGGCGGCAAGGGCGCGCGGGGTGCCCGCCTCGAACACCGCCCACAGCGGCAGGTCCACGCCGAACGCCCGGCGGATGCGCGACGCCATCTGCGTGGCCAGCAGCGAGTGCCCGCCCAGGCGGAAGAAATCGTCCTCGGCGCCCACCCGCTCCACGCCCAGCAGCGCGGCGAAGATCCCCGCCAGCATCTCCTCCGCCGGGGTGCGCGGGGGAACGTAGGCGTCGGCCTCGGCCTCGGGCGCGGGAAGCGCGCGGCGGTCGGGCTTGCCGTTGGGCGTCAGGGGGATCGCGTCCAGCACCACGTACGCCGAGGGGACGAGGTGCGCGGGAAGCCGCGCCGCCAGCAGCGTCCGCAGCTCGGCCGCGCCCGGCGCCGAGCCGTTGCGGGGGACGACGTAGGCCACCAGCCGCTTGTCCGCGCCGCCGTCCGCGCGCGCGATCACCAGCGCGTCGCCCACGGCGGGGTGCTGCTTCAGCGCGGCCTCGATCTCCCCCGGCTCCACCCGGAAGCCGCGCACCTTCACCTGCTGGTCGATGCGCCCCAGGAACTCCAGCGTCCCGTCCTCGCGCCGCCGCACCCGGTCGCCCGTGCGGTACAGGCGCGCGCCGGGGCGGTCGGAGAAGGGATCGGGGACGAAGCGCTCCGCCGTCAGCCCCGGCCGCCCCAGGTAGCCGCGCGCCACCCCGTCGCCGCCTGCGTACAGCTCGCCGGGGACGCCGAGCGGGCAAGGACGGCCGTGGCGATCCAGCACGTAGGCGGTGGAGTTGGCGATCGGACGGCCGATGGGGATGGAGACACGCGACCGCGCCACCGGCCGCCCCGTGTCGACCGACGGTCCCGCGGTGTCGTCGGGGACGACGGTGTGGCAGCAGGAGTAGGTGGTGTTCTCCGTGGGCCCGTAGCCGTTGATCACCCGCAGCCGGGGGTGTGCCTCCAGCACCCGCTCCACGTGCGCCACGGAGAGCACGTCGCCGCCGGCCAGGAGCTGGCGGAGATGCCCGAGCGACTCGATCTCCTCGTCGACCATGCGGTGGAAGAGGCCGGAGGTCAGCCAGAGCGTGGTGACGCCCTTCTCCTCGATCAGCGCGCCGATCTCCCGCAAGCTGGGCTGCCGCGGCGGGGCGACGACGAGCCGCCCGCCGTTCACCAGCGGCGCCCAGATCTCCATCAGCGACGGGTCGAACGCCAGCGCGGCCAGCAGCAGGAAGGTCTCGCCCGCGCCCAACTCGGCGTAGTCCGTCCCCCGCACCAGGCGCACGACCCCGCGGTGCGGCACCATCACCGCCTTGGGCGTTCCCGTCGATCCCGAGGTGTAGGTGACGTAGGCCAGGTCCTCGGGCCCGACGTCGAAGGTGGGGACGGCGACCGTATCTCCATCCCCATCCTGAAGATCGGGAGATTCGACGCCCGCGCCGGCGCGGACCACGGCGCCGGAGTATCCCGCCAGCGCCGACGGCACCTCGTCCCCCACCACCAGCACGGAGATGCCGGAATCGGCCACCATGAAGGCCAGCCGCTCGGGCGGGTACTCCACGTCGAGCGGCACGTACGCCGCGCCCGCCTTGAACACGGCCAGCAGCGCCACGACCAACTCCGCCGAGCGCTCCATCGCCACCCCGACCCGCGCCTCCGGCCCCGCGCCCGCGGCGGCGAGGCGGCGGGCCAGGCGTCCGGCGCGCGCGTCCAGCTCCGCGAAGGTCAGGCGCACGTCGCCCGACTCGACCGCGATCGCATCCGGCGTGCGCGCCGCCTGGCGTGCGACCAGGGCGTGGACGGTGGTGTCGCGCTCGTAGTCCGTGCGCGTGCGGTTGCACGCCTCGACGACGAACGCCCGCTCCACCGCGTCCGCCATCTCCAGCCGCGAGCGCGGCGTGTCTGGCGCCGCGGCGGCGTTCTCCAGCAGCCCCAGGTAGTGGCGGACGATGCGGCGGACGGTGGTCGCGTCGAAGAGGTCGGTGGCCCAGCTCACCTCCAGCCGCAGCCCGCCGTCCGCCTCCTCGTAGGTGTCGAAGGTCAGGTCGAACTGCGCCGTCTCGATCCGCGCGTCCAGCGCCTCCACCGCGCACCCGGGGAAGTCCGGAAGCTCCATCCGCGCGTTCTGCAGCGTCATCACCGCCTGGAACACGGGGTTGCGCCCGGGGTCGCGCGGCAGCCGCAGCTCCTCCACCAGCCGGTCGAACGGCAGCTCCTGGTGGCCGAACGCCGCCAGCGCCGCGTCGCGCTCCGCCGCCACCAGCGCGCGGAACGCCGGGTCTCCGGGGACGGCGGTCAGCAGGGGGAGGAGGTTGACGAAGAAGCCGACCAGCGGCTCCACCTCGGTGCGCCCGCGGTTGGCGAACGGGGTGCCGATCACCACCTCGTCCTGCCCCGCGTGGCGGGACAGCACCAGCCGCAGCGCCGCCAGCAGCACGTGGAAGAGCGTGCCGCCCTCCGCCCGCCCCACCTCGCGCAGCTGCTCCGCCAGCGCGGCGGGGACGGCCCAGCGCGCCCGCTCGCCGCGGTGGCTTTCCACGGCGGGGCGGGGGCGGTCGGTGGGGAGCTCCAGCGCGGGCGGCGCGCCCTCCAGCGCGCGGCGCCAGAAGGCCAGGTGCCGCTCCAGCCGCTCGCCGCGCAGCCACTCGTCCTGCCAGAGCGCGTAGTCCGCGTACTGCAGGGCGAGGGGGACCAGGGGATCGGGCCGCCCCTCCGCGAACGCGGCGTACAGCTCGCCCAGCTCGCGCTGCATCACCCCCGTGCTCCACCCGTCGGTGGCCACGTGGTGCATGGCGAGGAGGAGCACGTGCTCGTCCTCCGCCAGCCGCAGCAGCCGCGCGCGGAAGACAGGCCCGCTCTCCAGGTCGAACCCCGTGTTCGCGTCCGCGTCCACCCGGCGCCGCGCCTCGGCCTCGCGCGCGTCTTCGCCGAGGGCGGAGAGGTCTTCGACGGGAAGGGGGATGGAGATGGGGGGATGGACGACCTGTACCGGCCCACCCTCGCGCTCGGCGAAGGTGGTGCGCAGCGTCTCGTGCCGCGCCCGCAGCGCGCCGAGCGCCCGCTCCAGCGCGGCCACGTCCAGCGGCCCGCGGATGCGCAGCGCCCGCGCGACGGCGTAGGCCGCGCCGCCGGGGTGCATCCGCTCGATCACCCACAGCTGGCGCTGCGCGTGCGAGAGCGGCGCGGCGGCGCCGGGGCGGGGCCGCGCGCGCAGGGCGGGGACGTCGGCACGGGGCGCGGCGCCGCGCAGCCGCTCCAGCAGCTTGCGCCGCTCGGGCGAGAGCCCTTCGAGCCGCGTCTGCAGCTCCGTCATTCGCGCGACCTCGTCACGGCTCCGGGAACCCCGCCGCCGGCTCGGACAGCAGCGCCGCCACCTCCTCGTCGGAGAGCCCGTCCACGTGCTCCAGCAGGCGCAGGAGCTCGGCGTCGTGCTCCGCCTGCAGCGCCGCGTCGACGGCGGCGGCCAGGGAGGCCAGCGTGGGCGCGTCGAACACCTGCCGCAGCGACAGCTCCACGCCCAGCCGGTCGCGCACCCGCGCCGCCACCTGCGCGGCCAGCAGCGAGTGCCCGCCCAGGTCGTAGAAGTCGTCGTCGGCGTACACGTGCTCCACCCGCAGCACCTCGGCCCAGACGGCGGCCAGCTCCACCTCCGTCTCCGTCCGCGGCGCCGTCCCTCCCGCGCGCCCGGCGGCGGGCGGGGGAAGCGCGGCACGGTCCACCTTGCCATTCGGTGTCAGGGGGAAGACGGGGAGCGTCACCACGGCCGAGGGCACCAGGTACTCCGGCAGCCGCTCGCCCACCCACTCCCGCAGCGCCGCGCCCGCCCCCGCGCCGAACGACGCGCCGGGGAAGGGAACGGCGTACCCCACCAGCCGGCGGTGCCCCGGCTCGTCCTCGCGCACCAGCACCACCGCGTCGGCCACGTCGGGGTGGCCGCGCAGCGCCGTCTCGATCTCGCCCGGCTCCACCCGCCAGCCGCGCAGCTTGATCTGCCCGTCCAGCCGGCCGACGAACTCCAGGACCGAAGTGCGTGAGTGCGCGAGTGCGCGAGTGCGTTCGGGCTCGCGAGTCTCCGGCGCACTTCCGCACTCGCGCCCGTCCGCACCGTCCGTCCACCGCACCCGGTCGCCCGTGCGGTAGAGGCGCGCGCCGGGCTCGGCGGAGAAGGGGTCGGGGATGAAGCGCTCGGCGGTGAGCGCGGGGCGGCCCACGTAGCCGTGCGCCAGGCCGTCGCCGCCCACGTACAGCTCGCCGTCGCCGGCGGGATCCATCGCCGCGTCCAGCACGTGGGCGCTGGTCTGCGCCACCGCGCGGCCGATCGGCACCGTGTCGGCGCCGGCGGGCACCTCGCGCACCCGGTGCCAGGTGGCGAAGGTGGTGCACTCGGCGGGGCCGTACATGTGCAGCAGGCGCCGGGGCGCGCCCGCGGCCAGCACCCGCCGCACCGCCTCGGGGTCCGCCGCCTCGCCGCCGAACAACAGGTTCGTCACCGGCGCGAAGGCCGCGGGCTCCGCGCGCGCCACCGCGTTGAACAGCGCGGTGGTCAGGAACACCGTGGTCAGCCCCCGCTCGCGCACCGCCGCGGCCAGCGCCGCGGGGTGCAGCGCCACCTCGCGCGGCAGCCAGACCAGGGTGGCGCCGCTCAGCAGCGTGCTCCAGATCTCGAAGGTGGCCGCGTCGAAGGAGGTGTTGGAGAGCTGCGACACGCGGTCGCCCGGGCCCAGGCGCAGGTAGTCGGCCCCGCGCGCCAGCCGCGCCACCCCGCGGTGGGTGATCGCGATCCCCTTGGGCGTGCCGGTGGAGCCCGAGGTGTACACCACGTACGCCTCGCTCTCGCCGAACGCCGCCGCGCCGGCCTCGCCGCGATCGCGCGTGGCGGCGTCGCCCTCGTCCAGCGCCACGATGGCCACCCGCTCGCCCGGCTCCAGCCCCGCGTCGGCCGCGCGCTCGACGACGAGCGCCGCCAGCCGCGAATCGCGCCGCATGAAGGCGCGCCGCTCGGCGGGATAGGCCAGGTCGAGGGGAACGTACGACGCGCCGGCCTTGAGCACCGCCAGCATCGCAGTCACCAGCGCGGGCGAGCGCTCCAGCGACACCCCCACCCGGCCGCCGGGGCGCACCCCCACGGCCTGGAGCCGGCGCGCGAGCCGGTTGGCGCGCGCGTCGAGCTCGCCGTACGACACCGTGTCGTCTCCCCACTCCAGCGCCGGCAGGTGGGGATGCGCGCCCGCCACCTCGCCGAAGAGGGCGGGGAGCGACGCTTCGCGCGCGTACGGGGCCGCGTGGGGCAGGATGTCCTCGCGGTGGCGCTGTAGGAGCGGTACGGCGGACGCAGTGTGCATCAGCGGGTCGTCTCGCGGGAACAGAGGAGCGCGCTATACCGGCCACGCCGTCCCAGTGCATGCCTGTGCTCGGGGTGGCGGTTCGGTGCGGTGCGGGAATGTGGGATCACCACGTGCGCCGGGTTGCTGGGAACACGCCGGGCCACGGCCCGGAGGATGGCGGAGGGGTGCAAAAGCACACGCGGAGCACGATTTCCGGGGAAAACACGTCCGGGACGGGAGCCCCTTTGGTCCGGGCTCCCGCCTCCATGCCGGTATTTCGCGGTCGTATCCGCCGGGGGCGAATCTAACAGGTTATCGGCATGTTTTGTAGTAGTTCTTTGTGTACAACCGACTCTGCTCCATCCCCCGCACCCCCCGGAGGGTGCGCCCAAAGCCATGTGCCGTTATCTTTTCCCCCGCCGCAAGCTGGCCGAAAACGGAACGTGTTTCCGATGCTCGAATCGGACTCGCGGGCAGCCGCGGCGAGCCCGGGGGGACTGCGTTCCCCCTCCGGGCCTCGTTCGCCGGTCGGCCGGCGCCCCCCCCGCCCGCGGAGACCGCGCGTGGGGCGGCGGCCGTCGTTCCCGAACCGAACTCTCGCAGGGGCCCTCGCGCGGGCCCTCACGTCCACGAATCGATGCCGCCCAAGCCCCCCACAGAGACGCCGGCGCTCCGCGACGCCTTCCGGCAGTTCGGGCGGCTGCTGCGGCTCACCCGCCGCTACTGGGGCGCGCTGGGGAAGGGGCTGGCGCTGTCGATGGTGCTGAGCGCGCTGGGGCTGGCCGTGCCCTACCTCGGCAAGCTGCTGATCGACGAGGTGTATCCCAGCGGCAACCTGTCGCTGATGCGGCTGCTGGTGCTGGGGATCCTGGGGGTGAGCGCGGGGTCGGCGGTGCTGGCCGCCATCCGCTTCTACTTCACCACCTACGTCACCGCGCACCTGGCCAACGCCACCTCGCTCCTCTTCTTCAACCACCTGCAGCACCTGCGCGTGCGCTTCTTCGACGAGCACCGCGTGGGCGAGATCGCCAGCCGCTTCGGCGACGTGCGCGGGCTGCTGAACATGGTGGCCAGGTCGTTCGAGACGGTGTTCGTGAACGGCGCCTACCTGCTGCTGGTGCCCCCGTTCATGTTCCTGCTGCAGTGGAAGCTGGCGGTGGTCAGCCTGATCAGCATCCCGGTGACCGTGGCCGTCACCGCGGCCAGCGGGCGGCTGCTGCGCAAGTACTGGAAGAAGAGCGCGGAGGCGTACGCCGACCTCTCGGCGCTGCAGGTGGAGGCGCTCAGCCACATCCGCACGATCAAGACGCTGGCGGCCGAGCACCACGTCTACACCCGGGCCAGCGGCGCCATCCAGGGCGCCCTGCAGGTGCAGCTCCGGGCCGCGGGCTACTCGCAGCTCTTCGGCTCGCTGAACGCCGTGGTGGCCGCGCTGGGCACGGCGGTGTTCACGGGGTTCGCGTGGATGCTCATCCTGCGGCAGGAGATGACGCTGGGCGACTACGTGGCCTTCGCGGCCTACGTGGGGTACCTGACCACGCCCCTCACCCAGATCACCAGCCTGTTCAGCGACTTCCAGCAGAGCGCGGTGAGCCTGGGGCGCATGTTCGAGTACCTGGACATGGCGCCCGAGCAGGACCCCGCGCAGGCGTACGCGCCTCCGCCGCCGGTGCGGACGGCGGTCGCCGGCGACATCCGCATGCGCGGCGTGTCCTTCGGCTACGCGCCGGGGAAGGAGGTGCTGCACGGGGTGGACGTGCGCTTCCCACGCGGGATGGTCACCTCCATCGTGGGCCCCAGCGGCGCGGGAAAGAGCTCGCTGCTGCGGCTGATCATGCGGCTGGAGGAGCCCGACGCGGGCGAGGTGGAGATGGACGGCGCGCCGATCTCCGCCCTGACCCTGGCCGACCTGCGCCGCCAGGTGGCGGCGGTGTGGCAGGAGGTCACGCTGCTGCAGGGCACGCTCTGGGACAACCTGACGCTGGGCGTGGGCGATCCCTCGCGCACGCGGGTGGACGAGGCCGTGCGGCTGTGCCGGCTGGACGCGCTGGTGCGCGACCTTCCCCGCGGCTACGACACGAACGTGGCCGAGTGGGGCGCCACCCTGTCGGGCGGACAGCGGCAGCGGGTGGCGCTGGCGCGCGCGATCGTCCGCGACACCCCGGTGCTGCTGCTCGACGAGGCCACCTCGAACGTCGACATGCAGACCGAGACCGAGATCCTGCGCGACCTGTTCGCGCGGATGGAGGGGAAGACGGTGGTGTTCGTGACCCACCGCGTGTCGACGGCCGCGCTGGCCGACCAGATCGTGGTGGTGGAGGCGGGGCGCGTGGCGGCGGTGGGCCCGCACACGGAGCTGATCGACGCGAGCGAGACGTACCGCCGGCTGCACGGCGCCGGGGGAGAGGACGTGCGCCGCCTGCGCGCCGTCCCGCAACCGACGTGATGGTGCAGGACGAGTCAGCCGCCGCTTGCGGAACGCGTCGATATGTACACGACGGTGCGAGACGAGATGCGGGAAGCTATGGAAGAAGCAACATCTCATGAGGCCGTTCGTCGGTTGCACCGGTTCTGTTTCTCTCCCTGTTCACCTACTCGGTGGATCGCATCGCTGAACAGAGCGCCATTGCTTTCGCGAGGAAGATCCGTGTCTCGCGGTTCAGCTTCGGGAAATCGTCCATGGCCGTGCTGATCCATTCCGAGGGCCACGTGTCCAGTGGAAAGCGATGTTTCATGTCGTGGCACGACGTGCAGCAGGGCACGGTTTCCGTCCCTCCGTGCCGGCGCGGAACCGGGAAGTGTTCTCCGGCTCCCCTCCCGCTCACCAGTGCACCGCAGTAAAAACATGGATCCGGCTCTCGTTGCCTGCGGGCCATCGGACCTCCTGGCACAGGCCAAATGCCGAGCATGTCCGATCTGGATCCAGCTTCGTAGTTTCCATCCATTCTCGGCCATAGCAAACCTGTGACCTGGAGTCAGGTCCACCATCCACGACGGCCGCAGCACGGATTTCGTGCTGCGGCCGTTCTGTTTGCCTTGGACTTTCCCAGGTCCTTCCTATCGCTCCTTACGTGACCCCGTAGAAGCGTGTTGACATGATCTGAAGTTACGTCTACTTTAGCCACTCACCGCGCACATGAAGACGGTTAGTGGCGCGCTGCTCATGACTCTGTATCACCGGAATCCCCTTCTGATGCCGCTGTTTCCCCGCGGTAAAGTGAGGGTGAACAGCCAACGACGTAACAGACAGCATCTCGCCGGGTGCGGACCTTCTTTCTGCACCTATGGATCTTTCTGCCCCTACCAGGATACATTATGAGCCATCTAAAGCTCAGGCGTTGCGCGAGCGGCGTTTCGGTTGCGGTCCAGGCGGTATCGATCTTCGGTTTCGCGGTGCTGTCCGCCTGCTCGGACGGCGGCGCGGGAGGCGGGGGGCTGCTCCCGACGGGCCCGGACTACCTGGATTCGTTCCAGCTGGAGACGCTGGAGGTGACGAGCTGCCAGTACGGGGGCACGTATCCGAACTGCCAGTCCGCGCCTTCGTCGGGGGGCACCACCACGGCGCAGCCCAACGGCGGCGCGCCGGGCGGCGGCAGCGGCGGAACCACCGGCAGCACCACGGGCTCGGAGCCCACGCCGACCTGCGACCCCAGCACCGATCCCAAGTGCGAGCTGCCGCTGACGAAGACGGATTCGGCGACGATCCAGAAGTCGCTGCACGATTACCTGCGGCCCGAGAGCGAGATCGCGGACACGACCGCGCGGCGGCGCTGCGGCGAGATGCGCAGGCAGTTCGAGACGTCGTTCGCCAACGGCACGGTGTTCCGCGGCGCGAGCGATTCGCAGGACTCGACCGCGCACTACGGGATGACCTACGTCAGCCGGATCCACATGGATCCGTGGCTGCTGAACGGCGCGGCGAGCGGCAACACCGCGTTCCTGCGCGACGTGGCCAACACCGCGCTGCACGAGGCGGCGCACGTGCTCGGATTCAGCCATCCCAACGGGTTCACGCTCGACAGCGCGGGCCACGACCTCTACACCGATCCCTACTTCAACCTGCTCAGTCCGGGGCCGAATTCATGTATCAAGTACTGACGCGCGCACTGCTCGCCGCCGCAGCCGCGACCGTTCTCGCGGCGTCCACCCTTCCGGCGCAGGCTGCGTCCGCGACGCCGCAGGTGGCGGCGCTCAACACGGTGATGGACTTCCGGCTGAACTGGGTGGGTGATTCGACGAAGTTCGACGCGTGCAGCGTCTATCGGAGCGTGCGCAGGCCCGCGAGCTTTCCCGAGGGGCTCCTTCCCGCGTTCCGCGTGGCCCTGGACCGTACCGGGCAGCCCTGCGTCGAGAACGCGTCGGCGGCGGATCCCCGCAACACGGTGCGGGTCCGCGTGGATTCGGTTTCCGTGGGCGAAACCGCCGCGACGGTCAACCTGACCGTCCGCAAGGGCGAGCTGACGTACGTGGAAGAGTACCACCTGGTGAGCACGACCGGCGGAACGAGCTGGGGATTGAACGACGTGAAGGTTCACCGCGCCACCCGTACGTACTTCGTGCGCCCGGGGATGGGACCCGGCAGGCCGCGGCCGTAAGCCGATTCCTACATCTCCAATGACAACGCCCGCCGGCGGAGTGACCCCGGCGGGCGTTCGTCTGGTGTATCGCTCTCCCGATGTCCCGCGTTCTCACGGTTGATTTGGCGAAGTCGGGGACCAGAAGGTCCCGCCGCTCACTCTTCAGATCCCGAGGCAATTCATGCCTGAACTGGAAATGAGGCGAACCGTCGCGCTGTGCTTTCTCGGGATTGCCCTGGCGGGCGCGGGCGTGAGCGTCGCGGCGCAGCGGCGCGCCCCCGTTCCCGCGCGCGCGGTCGACGCGGTGATCCGCTACCGGAGGGCGTGGATGGCGGACACCACCCGCTTCGATGCCTGCAGCGTGGCCGAGTGGACGAGCATCGCGCAGGGGGTGCAGAACCCCGATCGGGTGCTGCTCGGAGCCGCCGGTGAGGGATGCGTGAGAGGCCGTCTCTCGCCCGTGGCCCAGAGTGCGCGGCACCTCGTGGTCGTGGACTCGGCCGTGGCGTCGGACTCGGCGGCGCAGGTGGTGGTGGTGGTTCGCCGCGGCGAGTACACGCATCGCGAAACGTTCAACCTGGTGTATCACCGGGTGCCGGGCACCTGGGCGATTCGCGAAGTCCGGCTCTGGGGTTCGATGCAGTCCTCACCCGCCGCTAGGGATCCGCGATGACTGTATCCCGCCCAGCAGCGGGAACCGTCCGACTCACCTGTCGACAATTGACTTACACGGTCGCGGGCGTCGTCCTCGCGATGCTCGCGGCCGCGCCGCTGAAGGCGCAGCGAGCGCCCGCCACGCCCGAGATGGGAGCGGTCAACACCGTCATCGACTTCCGCCTGAACTGGGTGAGTGATTCCACGAAGTTCGACGCGTGCAGCGTGTATCGCAGTATTGGCAGGCCCGCAAACTTTCCGTCCGGGCTCAGGGATGCTTTCCACGTGGCGCTGAACCGGACGACCGATCCCTGCGCGGCTGCCGCATCGGCGGTCGATCGCAACCGCGAGGTCCGGGTGCTTGTGGATTCGGTCACCGTCGGTGATTCGGCCGCAATGGTATACCTGACCGTGCGTAAAGACGAGGAGACGTACAGGGAGGACTACCATCTGGTGAACCCTTCGCCGGGTGGGAATTGGGGATTCGACCGTGTGGTGGTGCACGGCGCGACCCGCACGTATTGGGTTCGACCGGGGATGGGACCCGGCAGGCCGCGGCCGTAAGCCGATCGGATGATCTACACGCGACAGGCGCCCGCCGGTGATGCAATCACCGGCGGGTGTTCGTGTTTGGCTTCAACCGCTTCTCCGGATTCAACTCGACGGGACCAGACGGGCGACAAGGTTGACCGTCTGCACGCCACAGGTCCCATCCTTTGCCTGCACGCCGGCCTTCACCCAGTTCCGGTAGCCGGACTTGCGGACGGTGACCTCATAGGTGCCCACACGGCCGCTGCCGAGGCCGATCGTCTCGACCGGCGGCGGCACCGTGAGCGAATCGGCGTAGGCGCCGTCGCGGATGACGACGGTGGCGCCCGGGGTGATGACGGCGCCGGAGAGCGAGTCCTGCACCGTCACCTGCACGGCTGGCGGAATCCAGTCCGGGCAGACGGTGTCGAGGAGCGGCGAGGTGCAGGCGGCGAGCGGGAGCAGCGCGGCGGCGAGCAGGAGGCGTTTCATCGTGGCGGCATCGTGCGGGGAGGGTGGGCCAGATTCCGCACGGAGAACGCGTCATTCCGCCGCGCCGTGACGCAAAAGATCCTCGCTCGCAGCGCCTACGAGCCGTCTCGCTCCATCGCCGCGAGCACACGGCGAAACTGCGCGAAGTCGGGGAGAAAGCGGATCTCGTCGCCGAAGATGTCCGCGATCTCCCGCGTCCCCTCGCCGCCGGCGACGATCGCTACGTGCGGCGGCAGCGTGCGGCGGAGGCGGCGCAGCTCCGCGGCGTCGGCGCGCGGGTCGGCGGGGGAGACGAGGCTGAGCGCCACCACCCGCGCGCCGGTGTCGCGTGCCGCGCGGGCGACGTCGTCCGTGGGGAGGTCGGCGCCGAGATAGACCACGCGCCATCCCGCCGACATCGCCGATGCTGCGGCCAGCATCGCCCCCAGCTCGTGCACCTGGCCGGCGGGCGTGGCCACGACCACCGTGTGCTCTGCGCCCGCGGCCGGCCCCGCATCGGCCACGATCCCCAGCACGCGCCGCAGCACCGCCGACGCCAGGTGCTCGTGCGCCACGCTCAGCGTTCCCGCCGCCCACCCGTCGCCCACCGCGCGCAGGAAGGGCGACGCCACGTCGTCGACGAACGCGTCGGCGCCCAGCATCACCACCGCCCGGCGCAGCGCGGCCTCGAGCGCCGGCGCATCGAGCGCGTCGGTGGCCGCAAGTGCGTGGCGCACGTGCGCGGACGCGGCGTTCCCATCGCGCCGCGGCACGGACGCGGCGGTGCGCTGCGCCTCGTCCTCACGCACCAGCCGCTCCAGCTCCGCGTCGGCGAGCGCCGCCACCTGGCCGATGCTTCGCCCAGCCGCGGTGGCGCGCCGAAGGAGCCGAAGGCGCGCGACGTCGGCGTCGGAGTACAGCCGCTGCCCGCCGCCCCCCTCGCGCCGAGGCGGAGCCACCGCGCCGTAGCGCTTTTCCCACGCGCGCAGCACGTCGGGGCTCAGGCCGGTGCGCTCGCTCACCACACGGATGGGGTGCCGCGGCTCGCGGCTGGTCTCCTCGCTCGGCATGCGGCGAAAGATCCCTGCGTGTACAATCTTTGTCAATGCTTCTGCCGGACCGCGGATGGACAGGCCCGCAACCTGCGGGGGGCGATGCGTCACCGGAGACGGGCACTGGAACCGGAGGTTGGCAGATGCACTGCGCCAAGGGTGGGATGATCCTGGTGTCGGGCGGCTGACGGACGGACCGGCAGGCATGCGAAGGGCGGGGGAGGCGTCATGCCGCTCCCGCCCTTCGCGCGCCCGGGATCGTCTCGGGCCAGCGTGCGAACGGATCGTGACGGCGCGCGAGAGCCCGTTGCGAGCACCGTCCTCTCGTTCGCACCGATGCCGGCAGTCCACGCAGGTGGACTTCGTGTCGTTGTTGCCGCGGCTTCACCCGCCTCTCGGCGCCGATGCGCCACGGTGGGTGCGGGGATGTGCGCATCCGCTCCGCACGCTAATCTGTCGTCCTCCTCACTGCCGATGTCCACACGAATGGAGATGCCGATGCGCGCACTTGCGGCCCGCCGCGCCGCCGCCGTCCTCGTCCTGCTGGCCGCCGTCCAACCCGCCGCCGCGCAGCGCTCGCGCGCGGGCGCGTACGTCCCCGGCGCGGGCGACGACTGGCAGCGCCGCTCGCCCGCGCAGGTGGGGATGGATTCCGCGCGGCTGCAGGCGGCCCTCGCCTTCCACCGCGAGCACGAGTCGAAGGCGCCGCGCGACCTGCTGCAGGCGCACTTCCAGACCTTCGGCCGCGAGCCGCTCGGCGACCCCGTCGGCCCCTTCCGGCCGCGGGGAGACCCGTCGGGCGTCGTCCTCCGCCACGGCTACCTCGTGGCCGAGTGGGGTGATCCGCGGCGGGTGGACATGACCTTCAGCGTCACCAAGTCCTTTCTCTCCACCGTCGTGGGGCTGGCGTACGACCGGCGGATGATCCGCAGCCTGGACGACCCCGTGGCCGCGTACATGGCGCCGGTGGTGCCGCTCGATCCCGGCGCGGCGGCACGCCCCGCGTCGGATCGCCTCGGCCGCGCGGACGTGCTGGAGCCGTTCGAGACGCCGCACAACCGGCGTCTCACCTGGGACCACATGCTGCGCCAGGTGAGCGATTGGGAGGGGACGCTCTGGGGGAAGCCGGAGTGGGCCGACCGCCCCAGCGGCGACCCCGCGACCTGGGCCACGCGCGCGCGGCGCGACCCCGGGAGCGCGTACGAGTACAACGACGTGCGGGTGAACGCGCTGGCGCTGGCGGCGCTCCAGGTCTGGCGCCGCCCGCTCCCGCAGGTGCTGCGCGAGTACGTGATGGACCCGATCGGGGCGAGCAACACCTGGCGCTGGATCGGCTACGAGACGAGCTGGGTGGAGATCGACGGGCAGGCCGTGCAGTCGGTGAGCGGCGGCGGCCACTGGGGCGGGGGGATGTTCATCAGCGCGCGCGACATGGCGCGATTTGGCCTGCTCACGCTCCGCCGCGGCCGCTGGGGCGAGCGTCAGATCCTGAGCGAGGAGTGGGTGCGGCGCGCGCTGACGCCCACCCCCGCGCAGACGGACTACGGGTTCATGAACTGGTTCCTGAACACCGGTCGCAAACGCCTGCCCAGCGCCCCCGAGAGCGCGTTCGTGCACCTGGGGAACGGCACCAACGCCATCTACGTCGACCCCGAGCACGACCTGGTGGTGGTGGTGCGCTGGATCGAGAACGACCAGCTCGACGGCTTCGTGCAGCGCGTGCTGGCGTCACTCACCGACGCGCGCTGACGGCGCCACCGGATGCGCGGTTTGCGTCGGCGGACGCTCCCCCGCGCGCTTGGGGACGACACCGGGTGGGCTGGGTCACCCGTGCATCATCGCGACAGCTGCGATCGGCAGGTCGTGCTCGCGGGCCCACGTCTCCCACTCGGCGGCCGTGCGGCGCGCGAACGCGGCTTCGAGCGACGGGCGGTCGAGCGCGACGTACAGCTCCGCCGCCAGCCGCTGCGCGAATCGCGGCTCCAATGCCGCCACGGCGATCCAACCCTCCTTCGCGCGGTACAGGCCGTACAGCGGTGATCCGCCGCCCAGCGCGCCGTCCGAGACGGTGAGCCCGTGCCGCAGCGGCGCGGCGAACTCCTCCGCGACATCGGCGAGGGCGACGCTTGCATGCCGCCCGACATCGTCGCGGGCGCGCGCGAGCAGGAGCGCCAGCGCGGCGCTGTCGGCGCGCTCCGCCGCGGCCAGGTCGGCCAGCAGCGTGCGCGGCAGGTCCGGCGGTGTGACGAGCCCGGCGGCGGCCACGTAGGTCAGGTCGTGCCCGGGCCGGTCCTCGTCCGGCCGCGCGTAGCCGGTGATGGCGAGGTGGCACAGCCGCGGGTGCCGCGCGTGCAGCTCCGTCCAGCCGAGCCCGAGCCGCTCCAATGCGGCCGGCCGCGTCGCGGTCACCAGCAGGTCGGCATCGGCCAGCCGCGTCTCCAACGCATCGCGTCCGGCGCGCTCCTTCAGGTCGTGTGTGACGATTTGCTGGCCGGCGGACAGCTCGTCGTACCACTCCGGCGCCACGGCCGCGAGCGGATCTCCGGACGGCGGCTCCACCTTCATCACCGCTGCCCCAAGGGCGTGGAGGCGCGCGCAAGCCAGCGGGCCGGGGAGGTTCACCGCCAGCGTCACCACGCGCACGCCCTCCAGTGGCCGCAACTGCTCGTCGCTCGTCATCGATCCCGCGGGCTCGTGATGGATCGCCAATCTCCCGACCGGCCGTGAATCTAATCGAACGAAAGCGCCGCACGGGCGATCACCCGTGCGGCGCGTTGCGTCGGCGGTGGCGATCAGGTGCCGGTCGCGCTGCCGATGTTGTTGTTCTCGTTCGTCTCGGCGATGATCCCCGTGCCATCCACGCGCACCATGATCGACACGCCCGCCAGCGGCTTGCCGATGGGGATGATCACCGAGTTCATCTGGCCGGGCGCCAGCGCCGGCTCGGGGACGTTCTTGGCGAGGTTGATCGGCGCGCCGACGAGGACACGCACGAACCCGGCGGGCGCGGGGCCGGCGCCCTGGTTGCGCACACGAACGGTCACCTGCGTGCCCGAACCGACCACCGCGGCCGGGACGAGGTCGGGAAGCGCGTACCGGTCCGCGGCGGCCAGGAACGGCAGCGCGGCAAGGATCGCGAGGCGGGCTTTCATGATTCGGATCTCCAGGAAAGATCGGTTCCGGCGGGAGTCTTCTGCGCTCGCGGGGCATGGCAACGGCCGGACCATCTTCATCTTCCGTGGTAAGCCGTTGCATGCCAGGATGTTGGCGGAGATCGGCACCACGAGCCGTGGACGGACTGGGGCGTCCGCGCCCCGCCGGCCGGGGCAGCGCCGTCCCGATGCGGCCGCTGGCGCGCGGGTTCGCGGCGGCGGAAGATTGGGCCATCGCATGGACGACACGGGAGATCGGGGACACGGGTGCGCGACTTCGACGTGGTGGTGATCGGGGGAGGGCAGGCGGGGCTGGCGATGGGATACTACCTGCGCCGGACCTCGCTGCGCTGGACGATCCTGGACGCGCAGGAGGCGCCCGGCGGCGCGTGGCTGCACACCTGGCGCTCGCTGCGGCTCTTCTCGCCCGCGCGCTACAGCTCGCTGCCGGGGTGGATGTTCCCCGGCGGCGACGCGTACCCGACACGCGACGAGGCGATCGAGTATCTCATGCAGTACGAGCAGCGGTACGCGCTCCCCGTGCAGCGCCCGGTTCGCGTCACCGCCGTCACGCGCGAAAGGGACGGCTTCCGTGTCGCGACGGACGCGGGCAGCTTCACCGCGCGGGCGGTGGTGAGCGCGACGGGAACGTGGGACGCGCCGTTTATCCCCGTCTACCCCGGCCGTGAGCTCTTCCGCGGGATGCAGGTCCATTCCGCGGACTACGAATCTCCCGAGCCGTTTGCGGGGAGACGAGTGCTGGTGGTGGGCGGCGGCAACTCGGGCGCGCAGATCCTGGCGGAGCTGTCGCAGGTGGCGGATACGACATGGGTTGCGCTGTATCCGCCGACGTTCCTGGCCGATGAGGTCGACGGGCGCTACCTGTTCGAGCAGGAGACGGCGATCTACCGCGCGAAGCAGCAGGGCCGCACGCCGCCTCCCGCCGACCTGGGCGACATCGTGATGGTGGCCCCGGTGCTGGAGGCGCGCGAGCGCGGCGTGCTGACGGCGGTGCCGCCGTTCTCGCGCTTCACCGGGACGGGCGTGGTGTGGCCGGATGGGGTGGAGGAGCGGATCGATGCGGTCGTCTGGTGCACGGGATTTCGTCCCTCACTGGAGCACCTGCGCCCGCTCGGGGTGATCGGGCCGGACGGGCGCATTCGGACGCACGGGACGCGCTCTGCCGCCGAGCCGGGGCTGTGGCTGGTGGGCTACGGCAACTGGACCGGCTTCGCCAGCGCGACGATGATCGGCGTGGGCCGCACCGCACGCGACACCGTGCGGCAGATCGAGGCCGCGCTCGCGCCCGCGCGGGAGGTGACGACGTGACGCAAACGAAGCTCGCCCCCGGCGGCCGTCTCCCGGACCTGGCGCTACCGTCCGCGCAAGGCGAAAGCACGGTGCCGCTCAGACCCGGCGGGCGCCTGAACCCGGTCGTCGTCGCGCTGCACGGCGGCGGATGCGAGCCGTGCCGTGCGTATCTCCATGACCTGGCTACGGTTGCGTCCGACCTTCGAGAGTGGGATGCGCACGTGATCGTCGTCGCCCGAGACGCGGCAGGTTTCGATCGCGATCTCCCGTTCCCCGTCGTCGTTGATGCGCAGAGAGCCTTCGCGGCGCGGACGGGGGTCGCGGGCGCTGCCGTCGTCGTCATCGCCGACCAGTGGGGCGAGGTCGCGCACGTGGCGGAGGCGGGCGAGGGCCATGATCTCCCCGACGCCAGGGAAATCGTGGAGTGGGTGAAGTACCTCGCCATCCAGTGCCCCGAATGTCAGGGCGAGGCGCTGTAGGAGAATCCCCTAAAAGAAAGTCTCACGCAGAGTTAGCAGAGTCAGCAGAGAACTGCAGTTTTACTGCTGACTCTGCTAACTCTGCGTGAGGCCATCTTTTGCTTTTTCGATCACCTGAGGCCGAGCCTTCGCGCCGCAGGATAGGGGTAGAAGTCGGGGACCTCGCCGGCCTTCTGGCGCTCCTGCATCTCCTGCCAGAAGCTCGGGGTGAACAGGTCTCCGTGCGCGTCCATGAACACGTCGCGCAACGGGCCGGCGGGGACGAGGAAGGGGACGAACTCCTCGGGGAACACGTCGCCCTCGCTCACCGAGAACCAGGGCTCGGCCGCCATCTCGTCGTCCTCGTGGCGCGCCGTGGGGAGCGCGCGGAAGCGGACGGCGGTGAGCAGCGAAAGCTCGTCGTAGTCGTAGAAGATCACCCGGCCGTGGCGCGACACGCCGAAGTTCTTCATCAGCAGGTCGCCGGGGAAGATGTTGGCGCACGCCAGGTCCTTGATCGCGTTCCCGTAGTCCACGATCGCCGCCGCGGCCACGTCCGGCTCGGACTCGCGGCAGAACAGGTCCAGCGGGCGCAGCTTGCGCTCGGTGTAGAGGTGGCGCACGACGACGTGGCGTCCGTTGTCGCGGATGGCGCCGGCCGCATCGGCGCGCAACTCTTCGAGCACCGCGGGGGCGAAACGGTCGCGCGGGAAGGTGAGGTCCTCGAACTCCTGCGCGTCCACCAGCCGGCCGACGCGGTCCATCCGGAACACCAGCCGATACTTTTCCCGCACCGAGTCGTGCGTCACCGTCTTGCTGGCGCCGAACTCGTCGCGGATGACCTTGAAGACGACGTTGTGCTCGGGGAGGGTGAACACGCACATCACCAGCCCGCGGATCCCCTCGGCGGGCTCGAAGCGCACGTCGCCGCGCGAGAGCTGGCGCACCAGCTCGCGGTAGAGCTCCGTCTTGCCGTGCTTGTTGTGGCCGAGCGAGGTGTAGAGCTCGTGCAGCGGCTTGGCCGGCATCAGCGAGCGCAGGAACTCGATCGCGGCGGCGGGGCGGTCGGTGTCGGCGTGGAAGTACGAGCGGGCGAAGGAGAAGACGACGTGCACCTCGTCGGGCGTGGTGAGCACCGCGTCGGGGCGTACGCCGCCCTCGCCGTTCAGCAGGGGGACGACCAGCGGCCGCACCTCGCCGCCATGCAGCCGCAGCCGCGCGACGAGGTACGCCGCCTTGTTGCGGTAGAAGAGGAACGGCAGCGCGTCCGCGCCCGCGACGCGCTCCGCGTCTGCCCCCAGCTGCTCGCGCGCCGCCCGCGCGCACGCCGCCGCGTCGCCCGCCAGGTCGGCGAAGCGGTCCGCCACCTCCGTCGCGCGGAAGAGTTCCGCGAACGTCTCGGCGGACAGGTCGATCGCGCCACACGCGCGATGCGCCGGCTCCGTTTCGGCCACGTGCGGCGCGCCGTCGGCCGCGGCGGTGAACTCGGCTGCCGGGTCCACGCCGGCGATGGGGAGGACGCGGCGCATCACCGAGCTGTAGAAGGTCTCCGCGATCTCCGCGTCTCCGCGCCCGCCCGTCATCGCCGCGAAACGGTCGCGCGCCCTCTCGCCATCGATGCGCGCGCCGCGCAGCCGCTCGACGACGTCTGCAACGGCGGTGGGATAGAGGTCCAGCCGCTCGGCCGCGTCCTCCTGCCATCCCCGCCACTCGCGGTTCAGGAAGCGCGGCCGCGACCGCCGCGTGACCCCGCGGAAGCGCTCGAGCCAGCGCTCGTAGGCCTCGAGCACCATCTCAGCGGCGCCGGCGGAGGAATCATCGTTCGCGAGACGAGTCGCGTGGGGCGATGGGGCCGTTTGCGACGGCATCCAGTCTCCTGATCGTCGTTCATCATCTTCTGAGCGACGATCTTCAATGCAGGGGGCGTGCGAGGACGCCCTCTCCCTGCCGCTACGCGGCTGTCCCTCCCCCGAACAGCACGGGGGAGGGACCTGGGCTCGCTGCGCTCGCTGCTGCTTCGTGCGCGGGGAGCTCGCGCGCGTGTCACCGGCATTCCTGCATCAGGAGCCTGCGATCGCGGCGGCAGTCTCCCCCACGTCGCGAGCGAAGCGAGCCTTCGTCCCTCCCCCAGTCGGTTTTGGGGGAGGGACCGCCGCGCAGCGGCAGGGAGAGGGCGCTCCGCGCCGGGACGCGGTTCCCGGGTTCCGAGACGCTGACCGCTGGCGCTACGTCGTTCCGGCGCGGATTTTTCCTCGCTCCCGCACTGGACCTTTACCGGCGGACCCGACCTGAGCAGAAACCAGCCGAAATCCGGCCTGCACCGCCTGCACGCGCTGACCCCGCTGTTCGGGATCGCGCTGTTCGCGTTCGCGCTGTGGCTGCTGCACCGCGAGCTGCGCAACTACCACTACGCCGACCTGGCGCGCGAGCTCCGCAACATCCCGCGCGCGCGGCTGTTCTGGGGGGTGGCGCTCACGCTCGTGTCCTACGCGGTGATGACGCTGTACGACGCGCTCGGCGTGCGCTACGTGCGGCGCCGGCTGTCGTACGGGCGCATCGCCATGGCGTCGCTGGTGGGCTACGGGATCAGCATGACGCTGGGCTTCCCGCTCCTCACCGGCGCGCCGCTGCGCTACCGGATGTACTCGCGCTGGGGGCTGTCCGCGGGCGAGATCGCGCGCATCATCGGCTTCTACAGCACCACCTTCTGGCTCGGCGTGCTGTCCGTCGGCGGGCTGTCGTTCCTCCTCGATCCCCCGCGCCTCCCGCCCGACTTCCCCGTCGACCACGCGTGGCTGCGGCCCATCGGCGCGCTGCTGCTGGTGGCGCTGGTGGCCTACCTCGCGCTGTCGGCGCTGGGCGCGCGCATCACCGTCCGCGGCTACCGCATCGAGCTGCCGTCGCTGTGGATGGCCATCGCCCAGGTGCTCTCGTCGTCGCTCGACTGGGTGCTGGCCGCGGCGGTGCTGTACGTCCTCCTCCCGTCGTCGGCGCCGTCGTTCCCGGCGTTCTTCGGGATCTTCCTGGCCGGGCAGATCCTCGGCCACGCCAGCCACGTTCCCGGCGGGCTGGGCGTGTTCGAGTCGGTGATGCTCTTCTTCCTCACCCCGCGCGTCCCCGCGCCGGTCGTGGTCGGCGCGCTGCTGGCGTGGCGCGCGATCTACTACCTCCTCCCGCTGGCGCTGGCGGTGGTGACGCTCGCGGGGCACGAGCTGCGCCGGCTGCACACGCGGATGCGCGGCCCCGAGCCGATGGCGGCGTCGTTCTCGGCCATGGCGCCGCAGCTGCTGGCGGTGACGACCTTCTTCGGCGGGACGATCCTCCTCTTCTCCGGGGCGACGCCCATCGAGCGCTCGCGGCTGGGCGCGCTCCACGCCGTCATCCCCCTGCCGGTGAGCGAGCTGGCGCACCTGCTGGCCAGTGTGGCCGGGGTGATGCTGCTCCTGCTCGCGCGCGGGGTGCAGATGCGCCTCCACCGCGCCTGGCGCTGGGCCGCGCTCCTGCTGGCGGCGGGGATCCTCCTCTCCCTGGCGAAGGGGCTCGACTACGAGGAGGCAGGGGTGCTGACCGCCCTCCTCGTTCCCCACCTGGCCAGCCGCAGCCGCTTCCACCGCCGCGCGCCGGTGCTCGACGAGCCGTTCACCGCGGCGTGGCTGGCGGCCATCGGCGTGGTGCTTACGGCCACGGCGTGGCTCGGCTTCTTCGCCTACAAGCACGTCCGCTACGGCGCGGAGCTCTGGCTGCGCTTCGCGCCGGACGCCGACGCGTCGCGCTTCCTCCGCTCCTGCGCGGCCATCGCCGTCGTGCTCGCGGCCTTCTTCGCCGCGCACCTCCTCCTGCGCCGCCGCCACGCCCCGCCGCATCTCCCGACGGGGGACGAGCTGGCGCGGGCGCGGGCGGTCATCGCCGCGTCGCCGCGGGCGGAAGCGCACCTGGCGCTGCTGGGCGACAAGCCGCTGATCTTCAGCCCGTCGCAGCGCTCGTTCGTGATGTACGGCACCACCGCGCGTAGCTGGGTGGCGCTGGGCGATCCCGTGGGGCCGCCGGAGGAGCGCGAGGAGCTGGCCTGGCGCTTCCGCGAGGAGGCCGATCGCCGCGCCGCGTCGCCCGTCTTCTACCAGGTCGATCCCGAGTGCCTCCCGATCTATACCGACATGGGATTGACGGTGATGAAGGTGGGGGAGGAGGCCGTCGTGAAGCTCGACGAGTTCACGCTCGAGGGCGACGAGCGGCGCGCGCTCCGGCGCACCTGGAAGTCCGTTCGGCGCCACGGGGTGACGTTCGAGCTGGTGCCGGCGGAGGACGTCCCCGCGCTGCTGCCGGAGCTGCGCGCCGTCTCCGACGAGTGGCTGGCGCGCAAGCGGACGCGGGAGAAGGGGTTCTCGATGGGGCGCTTCGATCCCGCGTACCTCGCGCACTTCCCGCACGCGGTGGCGCGGCTGCACGGGCGGGTGATCGCGTTCGCCACCGTCTGGCTGGCGGCGGAGGGGACGGAGATGACGGTGGACCTGGTGCGCTGGTCGCGCTTGGCGCCGCCCAGCGTGATGGAGTTCCTGTTCGTGGAGTTGATGCGGTGGGGATGCGAGCGCGGCTGGCGCGAGTTCAACCTGGGGATGGCGCCCCTTCCCGGGCTGCAGAAGCGCGAGCTGGCCGCGGTCCTCTTCCGCCACGGCGAGCACTTCCGCGACCTGCACGGCCTGCGGCGCTACAAGGAGAAGTTCGGCGCCGAGTGGAGACTCAAGTACCTCGCCGCGCCCGGCGGCCTCGCGCTCCCCCGCATCCTCGCCGACGTGGCCGAGCTGATCGCGGGGAACGATGGGGATGGCGACAAGGTGCGGCGAAGCAGGCGGCGCGAGCGGGAGAAGGCGGCGCGGGAGACGTGAGCGTTCCGGGTGATGAAGCGCTGGTCCTCACATCGCAACCAGGTGAACGCGTGCGTCTATTCGTCGCTTGACGTCCGGGTGATCCCGCCGCTATCTCGATACGGGTGGATTCGGCGATGCACGGCCTTGTGCTGGCTACCACACACACCCTCTCGCATCCATGCCGCAGCTCGTCAACTCCCGCCATGTGCTGGCCGTGCGCGACCTCGCCGCGTCGACGCGGTTCTACACGGACGTCCTGGGGCTCACGCGAGATTTCGGCGATGGCTCCGACGGCTGGAGCTTTCTGTCCCGCGGTGCCTTCCGCGTGATGCTGGGTGAGTGCCCCGCCACGACCCCCGCCGGGGAGCTGGGCGACCACTCGTGGTACGCGTATGTGACTGTCGAGGGCGTCGACGCGTTCCACGCCGAGGTGGCGGCGCGTGGCGCCGAGATCCTGTCGCCGCTGGCCACGAAACCGTGGGGGCTGCGCGAGTTCAGCCTGCGCACGCCGGACGGCCACCGGCTCACCTTCGGCGAGCCGACGCCCGCCACCAGCTAACGCCGCCTGACAACCGGCAGCAGGGGATGCGGGGCCGTCCATGATTCGCGGATGAGAGTCTTGCGCGCCGGCCCCGGACCCCTGACCCTTGGGGCGTTTCCTTATACGGGCGGATTCGGCGATTCGTGCGGCAGGATCGGTACGGCAACGTGTTCTCCTGCCCCGGAAAGCGCAGCAGGCGGTTTGCGTGTTGGTCGGAATGCCGTCCAGTGAACAACAAGTTAGGTGGCGCCCTCACCTATCAAGGAAAGGTACCCTTACGTCTACTCTCTCCAGGTTCATTCGAACCACTTGGCTTCTCTCTGCACCTGAGCGTCTCGAACTGCCGAACCAACGCGTGTCAATCCGAATGGTGTCGGCCAGCGAAAGTGCGCAGATGACTGAACTTGCGCGCAAGCGAAACGTTTTCGCCCGCCACTCGTGGGAGAATTCTTTCTACATAGAGCGTATCGGGCAACTGAACGGTGCGACCGTTGTTGAAGTGTTCGTGGAGGGAAATCTTGACGACGTGCTCCCCAAGGCGCGGCGGACCGCAGAGATTCTCGAGCGACTTGCTATCGTGTCCTCGACACTTGGTCTGCGCCGCCTGAGGACTCATCAACTGCTAGCTATCAGCGCGCATCGCCGGTATGGGTTTGATCTCGCGATCTCTCCAGGTTTTGAATATTTGCGCTCGTCGTCGCGACGTGATGCTCAACCGAGGGGCATACCCGTCACTACGAGCTTTGTCCGCCGATTTGTCCGTTGCGGCTTTCCATCGCTTCTCGCTGTGTTGAGAACCGACGGTGAACTGGCGAAGCGCCTCTGGCAGGGAGTTACCTAGCTGTTCGAATCCCGATTGGAGCCATCCGCAACCGCGGCGGTGGTCAAATCCGCAATTGCATTGGAGTCGCTTCTCATTGCGAACGACTCCGAGAGTCTTCGAGGTCCTCTGTCTGAACGTGCTGCCTTTCTCCTCTCAGACTCGGCGATTACGCGGCGACGGATAAGCAAGGGCGTGAAAGCGTTCTACGACCTACGCAGTGCAGTCGTACATGGTGGACGTCGTCGATCGGCGCTCTCGCCCACAGAAGTGATTGAGGGTGTTGATCGTATCATTGTTCTTCTGATGCTCACTCTCGCGGCAAATTCGAGTGCGTGGCCCAAGTTCGACAGTGCGGTCGAAGCGGTTGAGGACTTGAAGTGGGGAGCTTCGTCTGCGAAGATCGCCCGGCCATTTCCTAGCTCACATCTCACAAGGGCAGTGCAGTTACTAGAGAGTCCCTCGCGCCGAAGCTCCACCTAACAATCGGCTGCAGGGATGCGGGGCCGTCCATGCTTCTCAGCCGACCAAAGTCTTGCGCGCCGGTCCCGCACCCCTAACCGTTGGGGCGTTCGGCCGCTGGGCAAGCATCGCGGCAGCCGCAGGTGACCCTCCCCGCGGCTGCCGTGTGTTTCACCCCCAGCCGGTTCGGCGGCGAGGCCTCTCGCGCGCCCTTCCCATAGACGGTGAGGCACACCAGCTCATCGTCGGGATCGCGGACCTCCCACCAGCGGCTCTTCGTCCGCTTGACGACGGTGTAGCCGGGCTTCGCGGCACCACCCCCATGCAGGTGTATCGGCCTACCATCCGCTGCGAGTGAGATCCTGACCTCTCCCCCGCGTGGCCACTCACCTCCCTGCGTGTCTGGCCGTGACCTGGTTCGACGGTCGTCTGGCGCTCTGCCCGAAGCCGTGGACGGGCGAGCGCCCGATGTTGTCGGACCTGATAAACCGGCCCTCGTGGTCGCGGTCTGCCCTCGACGCTGATCACCGCGTCCAGGGCAAACCACATCGCGGAGAGACGCACTACGTCAGCCGCCGCGCTCGACGCCGCCTCGCGCGGAACCCCATGATGTCGCGCAGACGCAGCCCAGCGGCTGCGACGTGTAGTACTTGTCGTGCCTGACGCGTTCATGGAGTGGAACCACGGCGAAACCGATTGACCACGATCGCACCACAAGGCGAAACCGCATGATCTCACGTCGTGAATGGCTTGGCCTGTCCCGCGGCGCCGGGGCTATCGCTTGTCTCGCCGTTCTCCTTTCATGCGGCGGAGAGCCGACTACGCCGCCGGCCTCTCTTCCGGTTACGCCTCCTGCGCAGCAGGAGATGCCGATCACCGGTGCCGCGGTGCCGGGAATGACGTCGTACGATCAGGTCATTCCCGATTTCATGCGGAAGTACAACATTCCCGGTGGCGCGGTTGCCGTGATGCGCGACGGCAGGCTGATCTACGCGCGCGGCTTCGGTTACGCGGACGTCGAGAACAAGACGCCGGTGCAGCCGGACGCGCTGTTCCGGATCGCCAGCGTGTCCAAGACGCTCACCAGCGCCGCCATCATGAAGCTCGTCGAGGAGGGCAAGCTCAAGCTCGACGATCGCGTGGCGCCACTCATTGCGCACCTCACCCCTGCGCCGGGGGCGACCGTCGATTCGCGGTGGGAGCAGATCACCATTCGGCACCTGCTCAACCACACGGGGGGCTGGGACCGTAACAAGCCGAATGGTGGATTCGACCCGATCGATCGGCCGGCGATCGCTGCGGCCGCGGTCAACGCGCCCGCGCCGGCGTCGAGTGAAACGTTGATCCGCTACATGAAGGGAATGCCGCTCGACTTCAATCCGGGCGAAAAGTTCGCCTACTCGAATTTTGGTTATATCATCCTCGGCCGCGTGATCGAGCGTCTGAGCGGCATGCCGTACGAGCAGTACGTGCGCAGCCGCGTGCTGCAGCCCGTGGGCGCCAATCGCACGCAGCAGGGCAAGTCGCGCATGGCCGACGCGCTCGCGGACGAGGTGAAGTACTATTTCCCCGGCTTCGGCGCGAACGCGCCGCTGGTGCCTTCCGTTTTTCCGGGCGAAGGCCTCGTGCCGCTCAACTATGGCGGCTTCTACCTCGAAGCGGGTGATGCAAGCGGCGCCTGGGTATCGTCGACCGTCGATCTCCTGCGATTCCTGGGCGGCGTCGATGGCCGCGCCGATCGTCCGGACATCCTCAGGGCTGACCTGGTCGCGGAGATGACCGGCAGCGGCCCTGACCAATGTGCCGGTGGGGCGTGCTATTACGCATTTGGATGGTGGGTTCGCCCAACCCAGGGCGACGCGACCTGGTGGCACACGGGAACGTTGCCCGGCACGACGAGCATACTCGTGCGCACGTATGACAACTTCTCGTGGGTCGGTCTGTTCAACACTCGCTCCCTGACAGCCAATCTCGAAGTCGAAGTCGATGCCGCGCTCCGGAATGCGTTTGCGGGCGTCACCTCATTTCCAACGCACGACCTGTTTTCGACCTTCCAATGACATGAGCCGCAGAGCGTCTGAGAGCGCGGCGTAGGGGTGCGACAACCGTAAGACCTATCCGTCTCGCGGAACTCGCGTAGGCACGGCAAACTCGTACCCCGGCCGCCCCCTGACAATCGGCTGCAGGGGATGCGGGGCCGTCCATGATTTGGGCTGGCCGAAAGTCTTGCGCGCCGGCCCCGCACCCCTGACCCTTGGGGCGTTAGGCGGCACAGCCGGCTCGGCAGTGCCGTCGTGCGTGTTTGGTGTCTCGAAACCGGCGAATGGAGAACAGGATGCCAGACGTGATTCCGTTCGTGACCTATGAGGACGGCATTGCCGCCCTGGAATGGTTGGCCGAGGTGTTCGGATTCACGGAGACAGCTCGCTTCACGTCTTCCGATGGGAGGCTGTCTCACGGAGAAATGTCGGTTGGGGATGGACTGATCATGTTGGCCAGTCCGTCGCCGGAGTATGAAGGCCCCAAGCGACATCGCGACCACTGCGAGATTGCCGCCTCATGGTCCGCTCTGCCATGGATCATTGATGGTGTTCTCGTCTATGTTGACGACGTCGATGAGCACTATGCTCGGGCCAAGGCCGCGGGAGCGGTTATCTTGTCTGAACCGGAAGATGGGCCGCCAGCGCGACGATATCGGGTTGAGGATCTGGAAGGACATCGCTGGATGTTCATGGCACGAGACTAGCCGCCCCGCTCGCGTCGGCATTGGGGAATTCTCAACTACGAGGATGGCCAGGGTGCTGCGTCTGCATTGGAAATTGGTGATTGCACTGTGCGGAGTGCCGACGACGCTCCAGGCGCAGGCAGGACAGCGCCCGGTGTTATCGGATGCGGTGCGGCGCTACGTCACCGTCGATCGACCCGTTGTCGCGCTCACCAACGTTCGTGTCATCGACGGCACCGGTCGTCCTCCGCTCGACAACCAGACCATCATCATCGCCGGTACCGCGATTCAGAACGTCGGGCCGGCCGCGCGCGTCGCCATCCCCCGCGATGCACAGGTGCTCGATCTGCGCGGGCGCACCATCATTCCCGGCATCGTCGGCATGCACGAACATCTGTACTTCAGCGTGTACCTCGACGAGAACGGCGTTCCGACGCATCAGGACATGCGCTACAGTTTTCCGCGCCTCTACCTTGCCGCCGGCGTTACGACGATACGCACGGCCGGCGCCAAGAATGTGTATTCCGACCTGAATCTGAAAAACGCGATCGACGCGGGGGTTGAGCCCGGTCCTGACATCTACGTCACAGGCCCGATGTTCAGGCAGGGCGGTCCGCTCACGTTTCCCGATATCGCCGGTCCCGAGCAGCTGCGCGCCGCAGTGCGGTACTGGTCCAGTCTGGGTGTCCGCTGGTTCAAGATCTACCAGCAGGCCACACGCGCGGAAACGCGTGCCATCATCGAGGAGGCACACGCACGCGGCGGCAGGGTCACCGGCCATCTGTGTGCGACGTCGTTCGAGGAAGCAGTCGATCTCGGCATTGACAATCTCGAGCACGGCTTCATCACCAACAGCGGGTTCCTGAGCGAGAAGCGGCCGGATGAGTGCCCGCGCAACTGGGTGACCGCGGTGCTGCGGGTGAGCGCGGACTCGCCACAGGTGAAAAACCTCATTGCGCTACTGGTTCGCCGGAGGGTTCCGCTCACTTCGACACTCGCAGCGTTTCAGGAGTACGTGAACGACAGCCCGGCGCCGCAACAGCGAGTGCTGGATGCCATGGCACCGACGTCGCGCGAGAGCTGTCTGCGTCAGCGCGAACAGCTCACCCGAAGCAGCAACACCGCGCGCGCCATTTACGATCGCGAGGTCGAGTTCGAGCGAAGCTTTCACGCGGCGGGCGGATTATTGCTGGCTGGATCGGATCCAACCGCGAATGGCTGCGTCGTTGCGGGCTTCGCGAACCAGCGGCAGATCGAAGCAATGGTCGAAGGCGGGTTCTCGGTGGTGGACGCCATACGCATCGCGACCAGCAACGGCGCGCAGTTCCTGGGCATCGGTGATCGGGTCGGCACGATCGAGCGCGGGAAACGCGCCGACCTCGTGGTCGTGAACGGCAATCCGGTTCAGAACATCAAAGACATCCGGAATGTCGAGATGGTGTTCAAGAATGGGATCGGCTACGACTCGGCCCGACTCATCGCGGATGCTCGTGGGTTTGTGGGCGTTCGGTGACCCGCCGCGAACCCGAGGCCATGCCCGAGACGCAAGCGCAGTACAAGGCCCGCATCCTCCGCCACGTGGCCGGCCGCGAGCCGCTCGCGCTCCTCGCGGCCGCTCCCGCCACGCTCGCCGCGCTGCTCGCGGCCACACCGCCAGCGCTCTTCGCCCGCCGCCCGGCGCCGGGGAAATGGTCCATCCAGGAGATCGTCGCCCATCTCGCCGACGACGAGCTCGTGGGCGCCTACCGCATCCGGCTGATACTCGCCGCCCCCGGCACGGCGATCCAGGCGTTCGACCAGGACCGCTGGGCCGAAACCGGGCGCTATGCGGACACGGACCCGTGGCAGGCGCTCGCGCTGTTCCGGGCGCTGCGGGAGGCGAACCTCGCGCTCTGGCACCGGCTCTCTCCGGCCGAGTGGGAGCGCGCCGGGGTGCACGCCGAGCGGGGGGTGGAGTCGATCCGCGACATCGCCACCTACTACGCCGGCCACGACCTCAACCACTTCGCACAGATCGAGGCGATCCTCGCCTCGGACGATGCCGCGCCCCAGGACCGGCAGCCAGGTCGGTAGTGCCCGCCGGCTGACCATCGGCTGCAGGGGATGCGGGGGCCGTCCATGCCTTCGCGGACGACAGGCTTGCGCGCTGGCCCCGCACCGCCGACCCTGTCCGTCAGGTGCCTGGACGCTCGCCCCGCGGCCCTCGTGGACTCCGGCTGAGTCACGATCGCTCACACCCTCAGGATGCAAGGTCGATGACGGTCAAGCGCATGGACAACGTCGGCATCGTGGTGGAAGACCTCGATGCCGCCATCGAGTTTTTCACCGAGCTTGGTCTGGAGCTCGAAGGGCGCGCCCAGGTCGAAGGGGAGTGGGCGGATGGCGTCACCGGACTCCACGACATGCGCGTCGAGATCGCCATGATGCGCACACCGGACGGTCACAGCCGGCTGGAGATGTCCCGGTTCCTCGCGCCTCCCGTGGTCGCCGATCACCGCAAGGCCCCGGTGAACGCGCTCGGTTACCTGCGCGTCATGTTCGCCGTGGAGGACATCGACGATACCCTCGCCCGGCTTCGCAAGCGCGGCGCCGAGCTCGTGGGCCAGGTGGTCCAGTATGAAAATGCGTATCGGCTATGCTACATCCGGGGGCCCGAAGGAATTCTCATCGGGCTCGCCCAGGAACTCCGCTGAGCCTTCCGTCCCGGCTACGTGTGGAGGGGATGATGTGGCCAAGGGGATGGGAGGCACTCGAGCAGTGGGGCGACGACGTCGCTCTCATCGAACCGCTCGCCGGCGGAGTGGCCAACGACGTGTGGAGCGTGCGCGTCAACGGGCACCTCGCGGTGGGCCGTCTCGGGGCCAGGAGCGACGCCGATCTGGCATGGGAAACCGGGCTCCTCCAGCACCTCGACCGTGAAGGCCTGACCGTGCCGGTGCCGATCGCGACGACGGCCGGCCGGCTGTTCGCCGACGGTGTGGTGGTGATGACCTGGGTCGAGGGCGGGCCGCCCGAGACGGAGGCCGACTGGCGTCGCGTGGCCGACACGCTCCGCCAACTGCACCGGTTGACGCCGGGGTGGCCGCAGCGCCCGGGGTGGCGATCGTCGACCGACCTCCTGCACGCCGAGACCGGGACGAAGGTCGACCTCGGCGCGATGCCGCCCGAGGGCGTTGCCCGGTGCCGGGCAGCGTGGGCGCGGCTCGTGGGACGTGAGACCTGCGTCGTCCACGGCGACCCCAACCCGCGCAACATCCGCATGACCGCGGACCGGGTCGCGCTGATCGACTGGGACGAGGCGCACGTCGACGTCCCCGACCTCGACCTGGTGATGCCCTACAACGCCGCCGGTCTCGACGACGACGCGTACGACATCGCCGCGCAGGCGTGGGCCGCATGGGAAGCCGCCGTCTGCTGGGACGACGAGCACTCGGTCAAGCGGCTCGCCGAAGTCCGAGCGGTCTGAGCAAACTGGGCCGCACGGTCACCACGCGCAGTCGCAACGGCTCGATCCAGGATGTCTGCCACGGACTTCACGTCGACCTACAGCGATGGAGCTCCGGTGACGCGGAGTCAGCGAAGGAATCGGCGCGTGTGCCGGAAACCCTTGTAAATCCTTGATGTTCCGGAAGGGCCTACCGGACTTTCTGCGCTGAATGCCACGTTTCCGCGGTACACCTATCCCAGAAACCTATCCCACCCGACTGCTCAGCGACTGGCGCTCCGACCGCGCCTCGACCGCGTTTCGCCGGACGTCGGATCTTCCAATAACCGCTCGAGCGATTTCCGAGCGCGTCATACCACCAGTGGCAGCCGGCGGCTGGGCGCTCTCGATGGGATCTCGGCTTCCGCGGCAACTCGCTGACCAAGAAACGAGGAGCTGTATCTCGACAGTCTGCGCGACCGTCATGATCGCGGTGATGTGGACCGCCTGTTCGGGATCGCTCGGCCGGCGCCTCAACTCCGTCAGGAGGCCGCCGTACCCCGTGGTCCGCATCGCGAGCTCCAGCGCTTCGCCTGCCTGGACAGACCCGTCCCGATCGGCGTCTCTGCGGCTAACACGCACGCGGTAGAGAATGTAGGTGTTCGGCTCGATGTCGTCGGCCGCTGACGCGAGAGTTGCTGCCTTGAATGCGGGGGGGCGGCGGCGTGGGCATGTGCAGTACTTGGCTGGGAGTGACGGACGATTGGCCCCGGTCCGTCGTTCTCTTGGGGCGGGCGTGCCCGTCGGCCGGTGGGGACGCGGAGGGGTGAAGTCGCGATCTGTCAGCTGCTGGCGTCTTGTCGGTGCCCCGCCGGAAGGTTTCGTAGCGTCCGGGGAGACGGTAAACGGGGGTGGGGAGCGTGTTCGTCACCCCGGTTGAGCGGGTCGGTGGCAGGGCTGCACCCATCTTAAGTATCCAACCGCCGAGAAGCTTGCACGCTCTCGAACCCCATTTATAATGCGATAACTGGATAGCGGCTTCGCTCTAGACCGAAAGCGATCTCAAATCCATCGGATCGTACCGCGGTAGGGTTGGCCGGGCATCTTGTTCTTGTCCTCTTCGCCACCGCGACCATTCTGAACAACCTCAAGACCGTTAACTCTCACAAATGCATTGACAGGAGGGTCAACGATGCCGTCTCTCGGGATCCATTATCTGGTGTTGGACGAGTTCGTCACTCGTCTACGACACAGCAGCGACCCAATGGAACGCGCGTTAGCAAATCACATGGAGGCCAACCCAGCGATGGCCTCTTTAGGGGCTATCGGACCAGATGTGTTCTACTATATGGATTCCCCCGCCGGGATTGTCGCATCAATTGCTGACGTTTTCGACGTGCTGAACCAAGTCGGAGGAATCCTGGATTCGGCAGCAGACCTTTCGGGGAAGATCGGATTTCCCAACGCTGCGAATCTCCTGAAACAACTCGGAGAAACTGCAAAGCTAAAGATTGCTAACCTCGAGGCACGGCTTGAAGCAGCGGTCATCAATATCAATGATCTGGTGACAGGCCACTACATTATGGGCCACTCAGCAATCCAAGAAAACGAGCCCGAGACGAAATGGAAGTGGGGAGACTTGGTGCATGATCGGGTCAGTGGCGTTCTTGCACGATCTATCGGTAATCGTGCGCGGAATAGCGGCAATAGTGCGTGGATCGCGTTTGCTACCGGCTACGTCACCCATCTAGCGACAGACTTCACCGGCCATCCGTATGTCAATCAGTGCGTTGGGGGGCCCGCACGAGGCTACCTCATGCGTCACACCGTTGCAGAGAAGTTCATGGATGCGAAGGTATTTTCCGACCGCGGCCAAGACATTAACACCTCGAAGCTGCATCGCCGAACCGAACCGCTTCTACACACCACACAATTGGACAACCTGTGCCAGATGCTGTCTGCAGAGTTAGCTGCACTCGCACCATTTGCATCTACGCATGGATACTCACTCCCACCCACGCCAACTCAGAACCAGATTCGAGACGCCGTTGAAAACATGAACAGTCTTTTCCGACTGGTGACCGAGCAAAGCATCGTGCCACCACCGATCGCACCTTCAATAGCCATACCGCCTTTGCCGGGACAGTACGGCAGCATAACCAATGCAATCGGGGGGTTGTTCCCACCAAGCGGCTCGCCACGCTCGCTTACTGATTGGCTCAAGTTGCTTCTTGCACTACTGGTCAGTTTGCCAGCTCTGCTCGTCGACATTGCTCGGTTTTTCGCGGATTTGGCGGCGGGTGTTGTCCTCTATCCGCTCGAAGCGGCACTTTACCTCTTGCAGAGCATTCTCTATCGGTCGTACAGGATAACACGCTGGTTTCTTGTCGTCTCGGGAGTTGCCTTTCCTTTGCGTGATGAAATCAACTCGTCAATCGGTCGTCAATTTATCACTTGTCGGCACCCCAGCGGCGGCGACGATTATCCCCGCGTCCCTCACGCAGTCCGGAGCTGGCGTGCTCGGTTCCAGGCTGTTGGACGCCTCCTGGAGTTCGAAGCAACTGACTTAGACTACCTTCACTATCCAACGGGCGAACTCGAAAGACCAATCGTCGAACCGTCTCCGTACCGCCAGGGTGTGACGCCTGACTACTTTATCTCTGAACTTCAGCCTGATCACTCATACGTCAGCCAGTGGACGAGTGTCTCGACTCCCACTGACCTAAGTAAGCTACCGCGAGTCGTGCCAAAGGCTAGCGACCCGCAGGTAGCTGGATTTGGCAATGCGATAGAATTCTCACTCATGTACATCCATATGCCATCCATGTTTGATAACATTAATCTCGATTCGGATCGCGGCTATGCCTACAAGCAGTGGCGATGCGACGGTGGCATCGGCACAGGCGATCTCGTTAACGAACGATTCCTCTGAAAGAGGAGGTGAGGCATGAATGGGCATTCTGACGAGAGGCGAGTACCGCGGATTTCGCGGCGGACCTTTGTCATGACATCCGTGGCGGCCGGCGTAGCTTATCTTTTAGAAGAGCGCGTGGGTACCTCCGGGTTCGACGGCTACTCGACAGCGGACGCAACAGCCGCCAGCGCCGTTCAATCGACTGTCGCCGAGAAACCTGGCCAAAGCGATTGTGATGGGATTTGCCCGTACCGACCCTATCTTGTCGTGCCGGCCTCCTTTCACGACAAGGGCGACCGGCCAACTACGCAGACTCCAGTGCTAGGCCCTGATTCTCCGAGTGTGTTTTTTGAGATGTATTCCCCTTCGGGTGAGGGGGGGGAACGTGTACAGCATCCACAAATCGGTGGGGAATACACCATCGTGGTGCGTATCGAGAATCAGGGAAACGCACCTGCAGTTGGCCTTTGCGTTGATTACCTCGAATGGACGAGAACAGAAGGATCGATTCACGTCTATACGTTCTCTCCCGGCCTCATTACGCGTGGCGGCAGCATCATGGATGATTCATCCGTGGAGATCCGATCACCAAAGTGGATCCCGAAAGGTCATGATGGCGCCGTGAATGGAGATGTCATAGTGCGCGCTTTTGACGTGTTCGACCCATATTTGGACACTGGATACAAGCTGTACGTCACAAATGATCGTCATCTTGCGCACCGGAGTTTCACTGCCGCTTGAGGACCTTCTTTGTTTTGCAATGTTGGCGGCGACGCTCACACAGCCCGTCGGAGGCCATTTATAGCCCATTGCCTCCGCACACCTGCATATCGGCATCTGGTTAGTGGGCGTGGCCTCGGCGCGGCATTCGTCGCGGGGCTCGGCGCCTGGCTCAGGCTCACGGACGCGAGCTCCACCGTACCCTTCCCCTGCCGGGATCTGAAGTCGACGTTGCGTTCAACGGGCTAGCGGAGGCTTACGCGGCTGCCTTCCGAGAGCCGACGCGGAAACACTCAATGAGCGGCTCGACAGCCGTGATGACGATTGGGGTAAGAGCAAGCGCGAGCGGGAGCTCATCCTCCGTCTACACGCCACGAAAGAAGACATCCCCGGCAGTGGCATCGTACTGGATGCAACCCAGCCGCTGGTCAGCGTCGTGGACGAGATCCTCAGCCATGTCCGGGCCTGACGTTTCTCCCTGGAGCCGATCGGGGCGCGAAGGGTGACGAATCCTCACGCGTGAGAACCAGCCCTGTCCGGGCCCGCGCCGTGCGTGTATTCTGTACCCGGAACCTGACACAGCTACAGGGGGTACGCGGCGCACCATGAGCCCGTCCGGAGCCCACACCCGCATTCGCCGCGCGGCGCTGCTGCTAGTGGCGGCGCTGCACCTGCTCGGCATTGCCGCCGGGCCGGCGCTGCACGGGTGGCTGCGCGCGGACCCGCACCTTCCCGGCTGGTCGGCACAGCGGCAGGAGGCCACTCTCCCGGCGCACGACGAGCTGGCGTGCGTGATCTGCCAGGCGTCGGAAGGCCGCGCGCTGACGGAGCCCGCCGCGCTCACGCCGTTCGCCGACGCGCAGTCCGTCGGGCCGTCCACCTCCGCGCCCTCCCTCCACCCCGCGCCGGCGCGCATCCGCGTCCAGGCGCGCGCCCCGCCCGTCTCCCTCGTCTGACAAAAAGATTCGCGGCCGTGGTACGGGCCGCGGCATCCAGCCTCCGCGTCGCAATTACCGACGCGGGGCGGACGAGTGCATGCGCCGCCGGACCGGCCGGCGGTGCCCCGAACGAGACATCGTACCCGAGAGCTACATGCGCAGAATCATCTGCCTTTCCGTGTTCCTGCTGGGCGCCGCGGGGAGCGCGGCCGCGCAGCGCGACACCATTCCCGTGCGCCGCGACACCACCGCGGCCGACAGCGCCGCCGCCGACTCGGCCGCCATCGTCCGTGAGCTGGAGGGGATGAACGCGGCCGCGCCCGACACCACGCCGCAGGGGCAGCAGGCCGGCGGAGGTGCGCCCCAGCGGCTCCTCCCCGACATCTCCGTGGTCGGTGACTTCGTGGGCGACCTGTCGCCCGAGGGAAGCACCCAGGAGGGCGGCCGCCGCCTCGGCGTGCGCGAGGTCGAGGTCGCCGCGCAGGCCGCCGTCGATCCCTACTTCCGCGGCGACGTGTTCCTGGGGTTCAGCGACGAGGAGGGCGTCTCCATCGAGCAGGCGTACCTGACCACGACCAGCCTCCCCTGGGGGCTGGAGGCGCGGCTCGGGCGCTTCCTGATGCCCTTCGGCAAGCAGAACACCACGCATCGCCACGATCTCCACACCATCGAGTATCCCTGGGTGATCCAGACCTTCCTGGGCGCCGAGGGGCTGAAGGGGACGGGCGTGTACGGGAGCAAGGTCTTCGCCCCCTTCGGCTTCTACCAGGAGCTGCAGGTGACGGCGGTGGACGGGCTGGGCGAGCCGGTGGAGGGGCTGGCGACCTCCGAGCCCGTCAACAAGACGCTGGGGGGACTGGGCTACTCCGCGCGGCTGCGCAACTACGTCGACCTCTCCCAGGCGTCGAACTTCGAGCTGAGCTTCAGCGCGATGACAGGGAAGCTGGCGCGTCCGGTCGACGTCCCCGAATCCGCCGAGGTGAACGCCGTCGCCACGCGGCAGACGACTATCGCGGCCGACCTGACCTACCGCTGGCGGCCGCTGCAGCAGGGGCTCTACCGCTCGCTGATCCTGCAGGGCGAGGTGATGCACCAGATCAACCACGACCCCGGCGCCGACGTTCGGCTCCCCGACGGCACGACCGTGGCGTTCCTGGGGCCCCGGCGCAGCTTCACCGGCGCCTACGTGTTCGGGAGATACCAGATCCTGCAGCGCACCTTCCTGGGCGCGCGCTTCGACTGGGTGCAGGACCCGGCGAGCGACGGCGACGAGCTGACGGCGGGATCGGGCTACCTGGAGTTCTTCCCCAGCGAGTTCAGCAAGCTGAGCGCGGCGTACGAGCGCCTGACGCCACCGATTGGCGACGCGGTGAACCGAATCCTGCTGCAGGCTACCTTCGCGCTCGGCCCGCACAAGCCGCATCCGTTCTGAGAGTGCCCAGTGCCCAGTGCCCAGTGACTGGTGCTGAACGATAAGGATCTCACGAGAGGAGAGAGGGATAGATGACGATGACGAGGAAGACCGCCGCGATCGTCGCCGGGCTGGCGCTGCTGGCCGGGCCCGCCGCGGCGCAGCGGCAGCTGAAGGTGGTGACGAGCACCACCGATCTCGCCGACCTGGCCAGCGAGGTGTGCGGCAACCGCTGCCAGGTGGTGCACATCAGCGAGGGCTACCAGGATCCCCACTTCGTGGAGGCCAAGCCCAGCTTCATCCTGCAGCTGCGCAACGCCGACGTGTTCGCGTTCGTGGGGCTGGACCTGGAGATCGGGTGGATGCCGCTGCTGGTGCAGGGCGCGCGCAACCCCAGGATCCAGCAGGGCGGCAGCGGCTACGTCGACGCCTCGCGGGTGATCCGCGTGCTCGACCGCCCCACCGGGAACGTGGACCGCAGCCAGGGCGACGTGCACCCGGCGGGGAATCCGCACTACTGGCTGGACCCCGAGAACGGCCGCCGCATCGCGCGGATGTTCCGCGACAAGTTCAGCCAGCTCGCGCCCGGCGACGCGCAGACCTTCGCCGGCAACTACGCGGCGTTCGAGGCGCGGCTGAACGCGGCCGAGCGCGCCTGGCAGCCGCAGATCGCGCAGATCCGCGGCAAGCCCGTGGTGGCCTGGCACACCAGCTGGCGCTACTTCGCGGAGTACAACGGGATGAACATCGTGGGCTTCATGGAGCCCAAGCCCGGCGTCCCGCCGTCGCCCTCGCACCTCGCCGGGCTGATCGCCACCATGCGGCGCACGGGGGCCAAGGTGATCGTGATGGAGCCGTACTACGACCGGCGCACGGCCGACTTCGTGGCGCAGCGGACGGGCGCGCGGGTGCTGGTGCTGCCGCCGTCGGTGGGCGGCGTCCGCTCGATCACCGACTACATCCAGCTGATGCAGTACGACGTGAACCAGCTGGCCGCGGCGGTGCGATGACCGACCTGGTGCGCTTCGACGGCGTGGCGCTGGGCTACGGGCGCCGCACCATCCTCTCCGGCCTGAGCTTCGCCGTCCACGAGGGCGACTTCCTCGGTCTCGTGGGGCCCAACGGGGCGGGGAAGACCACCGTGCTGCGGGCCATCCTCGGCACGCTGGCGCCGCAGTCGGGAACGCTGACGCGATCGGACTCGCTGCGCTTCGGCTACGTGCCGCAGCGCGACCAGGTGGACTACAACTTCCCCCTGCGGGTGCTGGACGTGGTGCTGATGGGGCGCTACGACCGCATCGGCCTGGGCCGCCGCCCCGGCCGCGACGACCGCGCGCGGGCCATGGCCGCGCTCGAGCACGTGGGGATCGCCGATCTCGCCAGTCGCCCGCTGAAGGACCTCTCCGGCGGGCAGAAGCAGCGCACGCTCATCGCCCGGGCGCTGGTGGGCGAGCCCAACGTGCTGGTGCTCGACGAGCCGACCAACGGGATGGACCTGGTCTCGACCACGCAGATCCTCGGCCTCGTGCGCGAGCTGCACGAGCGCGACGGGCTGACGGTGATCATGGTGAGCCACGCGCTGAACGAGGTGGCCAACTACGTCGACCGCATCGCGCTGGTGGTGGGCGGGGGGTTCCGCATCGGCACGGTGGACGAGATCATGACCGAGCCGGTGCTGAGCGAGATGTACGGCATCCCCGTGGAGGTCGACTCGCACGAGGGGCACCGCATCGTGCTGGCGCGGCGCTTCGCCCCGGGGCAGGAGGCGCGCCGTGCTTGACGCCGTCCTCCTCTTCCGCGAGGCGCTCTACGGCGCGCTGGTGATCGCGCTGGCCTGCTCGGTGCTGGGCGTGTACGTGGTGCTGCGGCGCATCGTCTTCGTCGGTGCCGCGCTGGCGCAGCTCTCCTCGGCGGGGATCGCGCTCTCGCTCTTCCTGTCGGGGATCGGGGTGGCCGCCTCGCTCACCAGCCATCCCGTGCCGATGGCGCTGCTGGTGACGCTGGCCGGCGCGCTCTTCTTCGGCGTGGAGGGCGGCGGCCGCGGCCCGGTGCCGCCCGACGCGACCATCGGCGTGGCCTACGCCGTGGCCGCCGCGGCGGGGATCCTCCTCGTGGCCAAGGCGGTGACGGGCGAGGCGCACGACATCTTCCTGCAGGGCAACATCCTCAGCATCACGCGCAGCGACACGCTGGTGCTGCTGGCGGTGTCCATCCCCGTGCTGCTGGTCCATCTCCTCTTCTACAAGGAGTTCCTGTTCGTCTCGTTCGACCGCGAGACGGCGCGCACGCTGGGCTACCGCGTGGGCGGGTGGAACCTGCTGCTGTACGGCACGCTGGGGCTGGTGATCGCCTTCGCCATGCAGTTCGCGGGGGTGATGCTGGTGTTCAACTTCCTCGTCCTCCCGGCGGTGACGGGGCTGCTGCTGGCGCGGGGGATGGCGGGGGTGTTCGCGTGGTCGGTGGCGTCCGCCGTGCTCGCGGCGGTGATCGGATTCACCCTGTCGGTGCCGTACGACCTGCCGACGGGCCCGGCCATCATCTGCGTCTCGGGCATCCTCGCGCTGCTGGCGTGGGCGCTGCGGGCGCTCCGGCGCGGTTGATCGGGACCGGAGACGACGCGAGATTCATCCCCCGACCACCCGAGATCGCAACGAGACGTTGAACCGATGACGAGGACCCGAATCTCCATCTTCACCCGCACGCTGGCCGCGGTGGCGCTGTGCGTCGTGGCCGCCGCGGGGTGCGAGGACCTGGGCACCGGCGAGCCGCACCAGCGCGGGCAGTACCAGGTGCTGATCACCGACGAGGCCACCGGCCTGGCGTACGCGCAGGTGTTCGCCGACGGCTCGGTGCAGGGCGGCATCACGCTGGCGGCGGGGACGCAGAAGCATCTCGTCCTGCGCCTGCTGACCTCCACCAACACCGCCGTCGGCATCGGCCCCGGCGACGAGATCCGCATCAACCTGACGAACACCGTGGTCGCCAGCTTCCACGTCGACAGCCAGCAGGGGGGCGTGATCCACGGCACCCTCACCGGCGGCAGCGCGGGGGCCACGACGCTGCGGTTGCAGTACATCCAGGCCGGCTTCACCGAGTACGAATCGCCCGCCGTGAACGTCACCGTGACGTGAGGCGGCTCTCCACCCGAGAACGAAGCGAGGCCCCGATCCGCGGCGCGGATCGGGGCCGATTTACCGTGTATTCCCATGTTCCTGAACTGAAGGAATCTCACACGGAGGGAACGGAGGTAACGGAGGAACTGAACGCGGATCGGAGTTCCTCCGTTACCTCCGTTTCCTCCGTGTGATACGAAATCCGGGAATTTGGTTGATGCACCCGAAGTGATCCCACACTGACGTCATCCTGAGGCCGGCCAGACTGTAATCAGCGTCTGCGCAAGCGTTTGCAGGCCGAAGGATCTATCATCGCGGCAGCACGAGATTCGGGTGGACGCACCAATACTTCACCCGGACTTGGTATGAGTCATTTCTTCTGGGAGATGGCGTCACTTCATCAGCGCCACGTTGCGCCAGAGGTTCTGCAGGCTCTCGGTGCCGCCGAAGAGGGTGGTGAAGTTGGTCGAGTCCAGCAGCAGGATGTCGCCGGCGCGCCGTTCGCCGGGCGGAAGCCAGAGCAGGCAGTTGAACTCGCTGTTTCCGGCCGCGGTGAACGGGTGCGGGCGCGACGGGTCGATGCGCTGGCGCGCCAGCACCTGCACGGCGGAGCCGCCGTCGCCCACCAGCGCGTAGTGGGGGAGGTGCGGGTGGAAGTTGAAGGTGGTGACGTTGGTGAGCAGCCCCCTGGCGTCGAGGTCGGGGAACGCCGTGAGCGGCGCGATCTCGCTGGTGCCGCCCACCACCGCCGGGCGGAGGCCGTACTGGTTCTGGACCGGCACCCCGAGCCCGCGCATCAGCGAGCGCGTGTACTGGCTGAACCGCTGCTGCCGGGGGACCAGCGGGTCGCCGTGGTGGCGATACTCGACCTGGCGCTGCTCCATGTCTTCGGTGAAGCCCACGTCGTGGTGGGGGCCCAGGATCAGGCAGGTCCCCTCGCGCCGCAGCCATTCGCGAATCGCCTCGAGCTCCCCCTGGGCCGCCTCCTGCTCGGCCAGCAGGTGGTCGAGGCCGAACACCATCAGCGTGTCGGTGTCGGCCAGCACGCGCTCGTCGATGGGGCAGGGGAATCCGGCCTGGTCGATGCGCTGGTACACGGCCACGGGCTGGCCGGTGGCCTCGCCTACCAGGTGCTGGAAGGCGAGCGTGGAGCGGTGGAAGAGCTCCAGCGTTCCCGCGATCCCCTGGAGGAACCGGGCCGCGGCGTACTCTTCCGTCTCGTATTCGGGCCACGAGACGTTGCGCACCTCGGTCATCGTCGAGAAGCGGTTCTCCATCGCCGCCGGGTCGCGGTTGGCCTCCCACGGATAGCTCCACGTCCAGTAGATGCTCACGCGCCGCCGCCCGGGCGTGTACCTGCGCGGGAGGTGGAGCTGGTTGTAGGTGCGGGCCGTCACAGCGCTCATCGGTGTCCTCGTCTTCAGCGCGCGGGCCCGGGCGACGCCAGCCAGCGCAGCGCCCCGAGGCCGGGGAGGAAGAAGTACGCACCGCCGCGGACGGTGGTGAACGCCGGCAGCCCGGTCACCTTCTGCCGGATCGGCCGCCTGGGGATGGTGAAGTCGAGCGTGCCGTCCTGCGTGCCGATGATCGGGTCGCGCTCGTTCTCCAGCCCCTGGAAGCTCCGGTCGTTCACCCACACGTTCTGCGCGAACTCGAACTGGCGGACCAGGCTGGCGCAGAGCACGAACGCGGCGATCCCGCGCTCCCGGCCGTCGTCCGGCGCGTCCTCGGCCAGCGGCGGGCCGTAGGTGGCCCCGCGGCGGATCATCCGCCGGCGGTTCAGGTTCACCCCGGTGTCGCGCGGGTTCATGCGCCGGATGTGCGAGCCGAGCGGCACCGCGTAGCCGTGCGGGTCCATCTCCTTGAAGTTGAAGTCGTTGTTCCGCTGCATGTCGCCGCCCAGCGCGGCGTCGTCGCGGTCGGGGCAGAGCGCCAGGGGCGCGCCGCTCCTCCAGCGGCCCATGAGCTTGGCAGCCGCCAGCTCCTGCTCGTCGCGCGTCTCGCCCCGCGAGCGGAGGAACTCGCGGAAGGCGCCCACGTGCTCCTGCAGCCGCCGGTAGGCCATGTAGCTGCCGTTGCGCGACAGGATCTCCGGCCGCGGCAGGCCGGCCGGCGGGCCGTCCTCGTCCGCGTATCCCAGGATGAACTCGCCCGCCTTCAGCGCGGGGCCCGAGCCGGGCGTGGGCGCCTGGCCCGAGCCCTCGATGCAGGGCTGGGTGATGCGGTCGCGGTAGCCGAAGTGGTCGCGCGCCTGGTCGAACGGCGGCGTGGCCTCCAGGTCCAGCGCCGAAAGCAGCTCCACCCCGGGGCAGCGCGCGAGCAGGGCCGCGTGCTCGCCCCGGCAGCGCTCGCGCTCGGCGTCGTCGCGGGCGAAGAGAATGGCGATGGCGTGAAGGCCGGGCCCGGCCAGGCCGCCCACCCAGTGGTCGGGGTGGTTCGCGCCGGTGTCGCCCAGCACCTCGCTGCGCGCCGCCATCCCCTCCCGGAACTCCGCGGGGAACGACGCCAGCGCCGCTTCGTCCACGCCCATCGCGCGGAGCCCGTTCCAGGTGAAGGCCACGGTCACCCACCGCGCCTCCCCCTCCATCGCCTCCACCGCCTCGCGCGCGGACTGCACCCGGTCGAGGATGGTCGACAGCCAGGCCCGGGCGCCGGCCGGGTCGCGGAAGGTCAGGAACTCGTAGCGCCCGGTGAGCGCGGGGACGCGCGTCAGCAGGATGTGCTGGATGTCGTCGAGCTCGAGCATGCGGCGCCGGGCTCCTACTGCATCTGGTCGAGCATGGTGGAGAAGGCTGCCTTCACCCGCAGCGCCTCCTTGATCTCGCGGGCGCTCACGTACGGGTACTCGCCGTATTCCAGGAAGCTCGGGCGCTGGTGCCGGCGGACGAACTCCACGAAGGAGGCCGGGTTGGTCTTCCAGTCGGCCGGGAAGTCCTGGAGGTTCTCGAACACGGTGTCCACGCCGTACTTCGTGAACAGCGCCACGGCGTCCTCGGTGTACTTGTCGAAATCCGTGTCGAAGATCCCCTGGTACATGAAGTAGGTCCTGCCGTCGAGGTCGAAGAGCACCCAGCGGAGATAGTGGAGCTCGAGCACCTCGAGCGCGTCGGGGTCGGCGGCCACCGCCTCTTCGATCGTCTTGCCGTATCCGCGGATGACGTCCTCGCGTCCCGGGACGATCGGGGCGATGATCGTGAACCCGTGGCAGGCGGGTGTCTTCGGGAAGATCGGACCGAAGCGCCCCCGCTCCACCTGGTCGGGGAAATACCCGTCCCTGGGGATGGCCATGGCGGCGGGATGCGTCCAGTCTTCGTGCGATGCGGTGGCGGGCAGCTCGTGCGTTGCGGTCGCGGACATGCCGGTTTCCCCCGGGTGGACGGGATCGCGCGCGCCGGACCCGCGCGCCGTGGGACAAGAAGGTACCGGGCGATCCGGGGCGGGCTTGGACGGCCTTGCCCCTGCCGGCGAGCGCCGCGGCGCGTGGGGCGGCTCTCGGAACGATGAAGACGAAGCGAGGCCCCGGTCCGGCATGGATCAGGGCCTCGCTGCGTCGCACCCGCTCGTGCGGTGGCAAGCGTGATGCGTGGAGGATCGAGTGGGATGCCCGGCGGGCGAGGCTCGGCCGGGCACAGCGTGATGAGAGGAGGGATGGACCGCCCTCCGGACCCGGACTCGAGCCTGGAGAGACACAACCGGAACGGAACCCCGCGCGTGGAGGGATGGGATCGGATTGACGCTTCGTTTCCGGCCGGACGGATCGGCAGGTCCGCGGCGGCCAGCAGTACGGACCGGGTCACACGGGCAGGACAACCAGGGTGCGCGAGCACGGCATCCGCGCGCCGGGCTGTCCCGGAAACAGACGTCTCGCAGCGCGCGGGGGTGGGTCATGTTCGAGAAGGTCACGCAACAGCGCGCCGATCGGCGCGCGTTCCTCAGGCTGCACGGGTTTTCGGCGGCGGTGGCCGCGCACGCGGCGTGCGCGCTCGGCATCACCACCCTCTCCCTCGCGGCGCCGGCGGCGGAGCAGACGGTGGAGACGGCCACGTACCTCCTCCTGCAGGCGCCCGTCACCCTCCCGGTCCCCCCGATCGCGTCGGCGAACGGGGCCAGACGCACCGCCACGCCGCGGCCGCGCGGGCGTCGGGACGCGCCGCAGCAGCCGGCGGACGCGGCGCGGGAGATGGCCGAGCGCCTCGTGCAACGCCTGGAACGCGCGCTCCCCGCGCCCAGCGTGACCGTGGACGCGCTCCCGCCGCCCGGGCCGGAGCTCGATGCCTCGCTGCTGCGCGGGCTGGGCGAGGTGGGAGCGAAGGAGATGGCGGGGGAGGCGGTGGCCGGCGGGTTCGCGTCGGAGGACGATGGCGGCGGGGCGCCGCTGGTGAACAGCGAGGTGCTCGCGAACCCGCCGCAGATCGTCAACCGCAACACGGTCGCCCGGGTGATGGGCGAGGACTATCCCGGCTGGCTGATGGACCGTGGGGTCGAGGGGCAGGTGGTGGTGGCGTTCATCATCGGGGTCGACGGCCGCGCGGAGATGAACCATGTGCAGGTGCTCTCCGCCAGCCACCGCGACTTCATCCCCGCGGCCATGCGCGGGCTGCGGCGGATGCGCTTCCGCCCCGCGGAGCTCGACGGACGGCGCGTGCGGGTGCGCGTGAGCCTGCCGCTGGTGTGGCTGCTCCCAGGCGCCCGCTGAGCGCGTCGCGCGACGGTCGGACCAGAGGTGCGGATCACGTTTGCCGACATTCCACGCAGCTGCCGTGGAAGACCAGGCGGTGGTCGGCGACGACGAAACCGTACCGTCGTTCCAGGATCGTGAACACCGACGAGGGGACGCCGCAGACGGGGACGGTGAACATCCGGCCGCACGCGTCGCAGTGCAGGTGATGGGTGTGCGCGCCGTCCAGCAACTCGTAGCGCTCGCCGCCGGGGCCGCCGTCCACCTGCCGGGCGAGGCCCAGATCCACAAGCCAGTGCATGGCGCGGTAGACGGTGACGAGGTCCACCGCCCCCGCGGCGGCGTGCAGCTCGCGCACGCAGGCGGGCCCCTCGGCCGCTACCAGCGATTCGATCACGGCGCGGCGCGGGCGCGTCAGGCGGTGCCCGCGGCGGGCGATGCACTCGAGGATCTCGTTCAGCGAACGCATGAGGAATAGTCGGTGGCGGAGGGTCCCAACTCGGGCGGTGCGATCAAGACGGCGAGCGACGCACGGCAACAGAGAGACAATATAATTGCGATTCGCCGTACGTCTACCCTGTTCATCAACTGCGGTGGCATCAACGGGGCGGTGGGAGCGTTGCTTGACCGCTTCGGGAGCGCCGGGTAGATTCGTCGCCGTCGGAAAGGGCGGGGAGCTCCATTTTTGAGCCAACGCCTTTGAAGCCGGGGGCTTTCATTCTCGGCCCACGCCACGCCCTGCACGGGAAGGCGGAAGCCGGGGAGGGGCCACCCACCCGTGTTCGCACGAGGCTTCAAAAATCCTCCCCGTCGTTTCCGCGCCAGGCCGGCCCCGCTCAGACCGGGGCCGGCCTTTTCTCACGAATGACCGGAGGGCCGCTTGCCGACCGTACGCGTGACCCGGCGCATGCACTTCAACGCCGCGCACCGCCTGCACAACCCTGCGCTGAGCGACGAGGAGAACCGCCGCATCTACGGGCCGTGCAACCACCCCAACTGGCACGGGCACAACTACGAGCTCGACATCACCGTCGAGGGCGAGCCCGACCCGCGCACGGGGTATCTCGTCGACCTCGGACAGGTGCGCGACGTGGCGGAAGAGGTGCTGCGCGATGTCGATCACCGGAACCTGAACCTCGACGTCCCCTGGCTCGAGGGCGTCATCCCGTCGACCGAGAACCTGGTGGTGGCGCTGTGGCAGCAGCTGGCGCCGCGGATCCCGCGCGGGCGGCTGGCGCGGCTGGTGCTGTACGAGACGCCCCGCAACTGGGCGGAGTACGAGGGAGAGTGAGATGAGCGAGCTGAAGCTGCGCGACCGGCTGGCCGGCCTCGACTACGACGACGAGGACGAGGCCGCGCGCGAGTACCGCGAGCTGGTGCGCCGCCAGCTGCTGGCGCTGGGCGAGGACCCCGACCGCGACGGGCTGCGCCGCACGCCCGAGCGGGTGGAGAAGGCCATGCGCTGGCTCACCCGCGGCTACGACATGTCGGTCGACGACGTGATCCGCGGCGCCGTCTTCGACGAGAACCACCACAACATGGTCATCGTCAAGGACATCGAGATGTACTCGCTGTGCGAGCACCACCTCCTCCCCTTCTTCGGCAAGGTCCACATCGCCTACATCCCCAACGGCCACATCGTGGGGCTGAGCAAGCTGCCGCGGGTGGTGGAGGTGTTCGCGCGGCGGCTGCAGGTGCAGGAGCGGATGACCGAGCAGATCGCGCACGCCATCCAGGAGGTGCTGGAGCCCGCGGGCGTGGGCGTGGTGGTGGAGGCGGTGCACCTGTGCATGATGATGCGCGGGGTGGAGAAGCAGAACTCCAAGACCATCACCAGCGCCATGAAGGGCGTGTTCCTGGAGGACATGCGCACCCGCGACGAGTTCCTGCGCCTGGTCCATGCCGGCGGCGTGGCAATCTGAGGGGACAGGGGACAGGGGATAGGGGACAGACGGCGGGGACGCCATCGATGTAGTCGCCCGGCATCAGCGCGGCCGCCGGCGCGGAGGCCCCCCACCCCGCGCTGCGCGCGACCCTCCCCCCAAAACCGACTGGGGGGAGGGTGATTCGTCGGGGAGGCTCCCCGCGCCTGTGCGCAGTTCCCCCTCCCCCAGTCGGTTTTGGGGGAAGGGGTGGCGAGCGCAGCGAGCCGGGGGAGGGGGCCCGCAGTCGCGCCGTCCGTGCGGCGCGACTATCTTTTGCGCCCCCGCCGGGAGATGGCGGTGCGGTCGGACGGTCCGGTTCAGGGGTGGGCGATGACGGATCACGAGGAGATGATCGGCGGCGAGCCCGCGCCGAACGGGGGCGGCCCCGCGGCGCAGGCGGGCGAGCTGGCCGGGAAGACGGTGGTGGTCACCGGCGCCTCGCGCGGGATCGGGCTGGAGGTGGCGCGCGGGATGGTGCGCGCCGGCGCCTGGGTGGGGATGGTGGCGCGGGGGCACGACACGCTCCTGCGCGCGGCGGCCGAGGCCGGCGGCCACGCCATCCCCGGCGACGTGGGCGAACCGGCGGGCGTCCACGCCGTGGCCACCTACGTCACCGAGCTGCTGGGCGACGCGCCCGACGTGCTGGTGAGCTGCGCGGGCGCCTTCTCGCTGGCCCCGCTGGCGGAGACCGATCCGGCCGACTTCGAGCGGCAGGTCGCGGTGAACCTGCGCGGGCCCTTCCTGCTCATCCGCGCCTTCCTCCCGCTGATGCTGCGCCGCCGCTCGGGGCACCTGATCCACCTGGGCTCGGTGGCCGGACGTGTGGCCTTCCCCGAGAACGGGGCGTACGCCGCGTCGAAGTTCGGGCTGCGCGGGATGCACGAGGTGCTGCTGCAGGAGATCCGCGGCACCGGCGTCCGCGCCACCCTGGTGGAGCCCGCGGCGACGGACACGGCGCTGTGGGACGCCATCGACATGCAGGCGAAGCCCGGGCTGCCGCCGCGCGAGTCGATGCTGCGCGCCGAAGACGTGGCGCGCGTGGTGCTGTTCGCCGCGGGGCAGCCGCGGCACGTGCAGATTCCCACCATCGCGGTCGAGTCCGCGGGGTAGATACAGGCCGGATGTTCCTGCTGAACGTGAGGGCGCACTACGACGCCGCGCACTTCCTGCGCAACTACCACGGCAAGTGCGAGAAGCTGCACGGCCACCGCTACGAGGTGGAGGCCGGGCTGGCGTTCGACGACGTGGGCGAGGGCGGCATGGCCTACGACTTCGGCGAGGCCAAGCGCCACCTGCGCGCCGTCGCCGACCGCCTGGACCACGAGAACATCAACGACCTGCCGCCGTTCACCGAGATCGAGCCGAGCGCCGAGAACCAGGCGCGCTGGATCTTCGAGCAGCTGCGCGAGCTCCTCGGGTCTCACGCGGAACACCTCGTCTACGTCCGCGTGTGGGAGACGCCGAACCAGTACGCCCAGTATTCGCTCAAGCCGACCTGGTGATCGGGCCTCACGCGGAGACGCGGAGACGCGGAGAACCGAAGGCGGCACTGAGTTCTCCGCGACTCCGCGTCTCCGCGTGAGATCATTGGAGACCTGGAGATGGACGGATGTATCTCCTGCTGACGGACATCCTCGCGTGCCCACGCTGCGGGCCGGAGTTCGGGCTGGTGCTGCTGGCCGACCGCATCGCCGAGCGGCGGGTGATGGAGGGACGGCTCGGCTGCCCGAACTGCCGCGAGCAGTATCCCATCCATCACGGCGTGCTGGACGTACGTACGTCGATGGACGCGGCCGCCGGCGCGGAATCCCCATCTCCCGAAAACGCGGTGGGGGACGACGAGGCCGCGGCGGTGCGGCTGGCGGCGCTCCTCGGCCTGGCCGACGCGCGGGGGACGGTGCTGATCGCCGGGCCGGGCGCCGCGCTGGCCGACGCCGTCTCCGCGCTGGTGGAGGAGGTGGAGGTCGTCGCCTTCACGCCCGATCTCCCTGTCGATGGAGAGGAACGCACGGGGGTGAGCCGGATCGTGGGCGGGGGACGGTTTCCCTTCCGCGACCGCACGCTGCGTGGCGTGGCCCTCACCGGCGGCGGGGACGAGGCGCGGCTGGCGGAGGCGCTGCGGGTGCTGCAGCCGGGCGCCCGCGTGGTCGTGGAGCACGCCGCGGAGGGGACGGCGGAGCGGCTGGAGGCGCTGGGCGCGCAGGTCATCCTGGACCAGGAAGGCACCGTCGTGGCGCGCGCCGTGGGCGAGCCGGTGCAGTTGCGGCTGAACGCCCTTCGCTGACCACTGTTTCGGTTGCGTAACGCGGGGGGATTCGGGTAAGTTGGATCCCACGGGCCGTGCCCGGCCGGCCCCAGGTTGGGCCCTTCCGCGCGCTCCCCAGGCGGCACTCCCGAGACGGTCCGCATCGGCATTTCGCACACGCGACGAATGTCCTGGTTCACCAAGCTGATCAACGGCCGCTCCGGGCCAGCGGCGAAGGACCCGGATTACTATGAGGAAGGGACCATCCTTCTCCGCGAGGAGAAGTACCACGAGGCGCTGACCTCCTTCCGGCTGGCGCTGCGCGAGAGCCCGAACGACACCGACGTGCTGCAGCAGATCGCGGTGACGTACACGCGCATCGGGATGACCGACGAGGCCACGCGCACCTACCGCCGGGTGCTGGAGCTGAAGCCGCACGCCAGCGGCGCCCACTACGGGCTGGCCTTCCTGATGCTGCAGCAGGGGAACACCGACGAGGCGGTGGCGCACCTGCGCACCTTCCTGGCCCGCCCGCCGCAGCACGCCGGCGCCCAGCGCCACGTGACGCACGCGCGCAAGACGCTGGCGGAGCTCACCGGCGAGGGCGAGGCCGAGGCCGACGAGCCCGCCCCCTCGTCGCCCGACCTGCGGCTGGACCTCTGAGCGAGATCGACGCGGTCCGCGTGGTGCTGATGACCGCGCCGGACGCGGCCGCCGCGCGGACCCTGGCCCGCGCGCTGGTGGACGAGCGGCTCATCGCCTGCGCCAACCTCGTTCCCGGGGTGACGTCGATCTACCGCTGGGAAGGGCGGGTGGAGGAGGCGGGCGAGGTGCTGGTGGTGATGAAGACGCGTGCGGCGCTGGTGCCGCGGCTGCTGGCGCGCGCGGCCGCGCTGCACCCCTACGAAGTGCCCGAGCTGCTGGCGCTGCCGGTGGACGACGGGCTCGCGGCGTACTGCCGCTGGGTGGCGGAGGAGACGGACGGCGCGTGACCCGCGGCGCCGCTTTGGAGTCGGATGGATGGTGGTGGCAGGACGGCGTGACGTGACCCCCCCGCGAAACCCGAGCGTGTGATGGCCCGCAAGACGCAGGAGCCGGAGAACCCCGAAGCGCAGGCCGCCGCCCCACAGGCGGCCGACGCGTCCTCGCCCGACGCCGGCAACGGCAAGCCCGCGCGCGCGCCCCGGCGCACGCGCGCCGCCGCCGCGGCCGACGCGGGCGCCGACCCGGCGGTCGCCGAGCGGCTGGAGCGCGCCGAGGCGCTGGCCGAGAGCGGGATGCACGCCGACGCCGCCGAGGCGTTCGCCGCGGTGGTGGCGCTGCGTCCCGACAGCGTGCGCGCGCTGCTGGGGGCGGGCACCGCGCTGGCCGCGCAGGGGAAGTACGAGGCGGCGGAGAAGGAGCTGCGGCGCGCCGAGAAGCTGGCGCCCGACGACGCGGCCGTGCACCTGCAGCTGGGCTCGGCGCTGCTCAAGCGCGGCAACTACCCCGCGGCCGCGGCTTCCCTCCGCCGTGCGGTGGAGCTGGACCCCGACGGCGGGCAGGCCTACCTGCTGCTGGGCGACGCGCTGAACCAGATGGCCGAGAGCGACGCGGCCATCGAGGTGCTGGAGGCGGCGGTGCGCATCCAGCCCGAGAGCAGCAAGGCCTACTACGCCATGGGCATCGCCTACGACCGCAAGGGCAACTTCGACCGCGCCGCCGAGATGTACCGGCTGAGCCGCGAGGTCGCGAGCCGCTGATCTATCCCATCCCCGAAAATCATCGCCCGTCCCCTGCATTCTCGCGGGGACGGGCGATCTTGTTTTCTCACGCAGAGTCAGCAGAGTCAGCAGTTGAACTGCAGTTCTCTGCTGACTCTGCTGACTCTGCGTGAGACATTCTGTTTCATAATCAGTCCTGCACGCGCGTGTAGGTGGCGATCGTGAGCTCGGGGGCGTCGGCGGGGGCGGTGAGGTAGCGGCGCGTCAGCCGGTCGCCGTCGACGGCCACCGTGCCGTTGCGCTGCCAGTCGCCGTCCAGGGTGTGGACGAAGTTGGTTTCGGGGAACTGTACGTCCTGGCTGAGCTCGCGGAAGAGACGCACGTCCAGGCTGTCGCCGCGCAGCCGGTACTCGCCCTCGGCGCGGTAGTGGTACGTCAGCACGTCGGCCGCGCGCCCGTAGCCGCCGTAGGAGTAGTAGTCGGCCTGGTAGCGGCTGCCGGGGCCGAAGGTGAGCTCCGCCCAGGCGTCCTGCGGGCCCGTGCCCGGGTCGTGGAAGTGCTCGTCGGCGCGCCAGGTGCCCTGCAGCGCCTGCTCGCTCACGGTCAGGCTCTGCTCGCAGGCGGCCAGCGCCAGCACGGCGGCGGCGAGGGCGAGGATGCGGGTCTTCATCGTGTGTTCGGTGGGGATCAGACGTGGGGATGACGGGGGTCGTGCGTCAAACGTTTCAGCGGCGGGGATCGTGACGCGTCGTCCTCCCCCGTTCGTCACCCCTCCCGCGGCAGGTCGGCGGCGGCGGAAAGGCGGGTGCGCGGCGGGATGCGCACGGTGAAGGTGCTGCCGCCGGGGAAGCGGCTCGCCACCTCCACGTCGCCGCCCAGCAGCCGGGCCAGGTTGCGGGTGACGGAGAGCCCCAGCCCGGTGCCGCCCACCCGCCGCGTGGGCGCCTGCTCCACCTGCTGGAAGGCGTCCAGAGTCAGCAGTTTGAACTGCGGTTTTACTGCTGACCCTGCTGACTCTGCGTGAGACTCAGGAGCGCCGGCCTCCACGACGGTGACGGCGATCGCCGCCAAGCGGTTTCGGGATGATGGGGGATTCGTGACGCGACGGTGACGGCGCCTTTTCCCGGCCGATGCGAAGGCCGTCTAACCTCAGGGCGTCCGATGGACGATATCGACCCCCGACGAGGTACAGACGAAGATGCCATCCCGAACGTGGAGGTCCGCCCTCGCGGCGCTGCTCCTCGCGCTCACCCCGCTCGCCGCGGCCGCCCAGGGCACCGGGCAGGTAGCCGGGCGGGTTCTCGATGCACAGACCGGCCGCGCGCTTCCCGCCGCGCGCGTGGCGGTGCAGGGCACGCAGGCGGCCGCCTCCACCGGCGTGGACGGGCGCTACCTGCTGCGCGGCGTTCCCGCCGGCGAGCAGGCGCTCGTGGTGACGCTGCTGGGCTACGCGCCCAAGACGGTCACCGGCGTGCGCGTCGCCGCCGGCGGCGCGGCCGGCGTGGACGTCACCCTCTCCGCGCAGGGGATCCGGCTGGGCGGGATCACCGCCACGGCCACGCGCGAGCGCGGGAGCGTGAACCGCGCGCTCGACGAGCAGCGGACCGCCACCGGCGTGGTGAACTCCGTCACCGCCGAGCAGATCGCGCGCTCGCCCGACGGCGACGCGGCGCAGGCGGTGCAGCGCGTGAGCGGCGTGACGGTGCAGGACGGCCGGTACGTGTTCGTCCGCGGCCTGGGCGAGCGCTACACCACCACCTCGCTGAACGGCGCGCGCATCCCCAGCCCCGAGCCGGAGCGGAAGGTGGTGCCGCTGGACCTGTTCCCCTCCGGCCTCCTTTCCGCCATCACCACCAGCAAGACCTTCACCCCCGACCAGCCGGGCGACTTCAGCGGCGCGCAGGTGAACATCCGCACCCGCGAGGCGCCGCAGCGCCCGTTCGCCACGCTGTCGCTGAGCACCGGCTTCTCCAGCGCGGTGACGGGGAAGCGGCTGCCGTTCGCGCCGACGGTGGGGCAGGAGTGGCTGGGGTACGCGGGCGCCGATCGCCGTCTCCCCGCCATCCTCCAGTACACGGACCTGGGCGGGAGATTGACGGCGGACGACAAGAACCGCCTGATCTCGTCGATGCGCAACGCGTGGAGCCCCACGAACGAGGCGGGGAAGCCGAACGGCTCGGCGTCGCTCTCCTTCGGCGGATCGACCGACGTGTTCGGGCGCGAGCTGGGCTTGGTGGCCTCGGGCACCTACTCGCACGTGTACGAGGCGCACCTGGGCGAGGTGCGGGCGACCGCGCAGCCCGACGCGGACGGGAACGCGGTGGAGGCGTCGCGCTTCACCGGGCGCAGCGCGCAGACCAGCGTGCTCTGGGGCGGGATCGCGAACCTGACGTATCGCCTCGGTAACGGCTCGCGCATCGACCTGAGCAACTCGTACAACCGCAGCGCCGACAACGAGGGGCGCAGCGAGGTGGGGAGCACCGAGAACCTGGCGCGCATCCCCCTGCTGATCGACCGGCTGCGCTTCGTGGAGCGGGCGGTGCGCTCCAACCAGCTGCGCGGCGAGCACCTCCTCTTCGGCCGCGGCACCTTCTCCTGGTCGGTCTCCAACAGCGCGGTGGACCGGGTGGAGCCGGACCGCTCGGAGATCGTCTACTCGGCCGAGGACGACCCGGCCACGGGAGAGCAGCTGGCGCCGGCGTGGTACGGCGGGAGCAACGAGGCCGCCGTGCGCACCTTCGGCGAGTTGCACGAGAAGGCGTGGGAGTGGTCGGGCGACTGGCAGTGGATGCTGGGCCGCGGCGCGCGCCCGCACCGCATCAAGCTCGGCGGGCTGTACCGCGCGACGGACCGCGACGCCGACAACCGCAGCTTCAGCATCTCCGCGCCGGGGACGCTGGGGCGCGAGGCGCGCGAGGGAACGCCGGAGGAGATCTTCGACGGGCACCTCACGGCGCCGGGCCAGTCGATCCTCAACATCACCTCGCTCTCCGCCGGCGGCTCGTACGACGCGCGCGACCGGCTGAGCGCGGGCTACGGGATGCTGGAGCTCTTCCTCACCCCCTCCGTCCGCCTGGTCGGTGGGGCGCGGGTGGAGCGAAGCGAGGTGACGGTGAACGCCACGCCGACCTTCGGCGACCCGGTGCGCTCGGAGCCGAGGTACACCGACGTGCTCCCGTCCGTCGCCCTGAACTGGGCGCTGACGGACGAGGCGAACCTGCGCCTCAGCTACTCGCGGACGCTGAGCCGCCCCGAGTACCGCGAGATCGCGCCGATCCTGTACCGCAACGTGCTGGGCGACGAGGAGGTGCGCGGGAACGAGGAGCTGCGGCGGACGCTGATCGACAACTTCGACCTGCGCTGGGAGCTGTACCCGGGGAGCGGCGAGGTGCTGTCGGTGGCGCTCTTCGCCAAGCGCTTCACCGACCCGATCGAGCGCGTGTACCTGGCCACTTCGGGGACGCCGATCGTGACTTTCGTGAACGCGCGCGGTGCGAGGAACTACGGGGTGGAGATGGAGGCGCGGCGCGAGCTGGGCTTCGTCGCCCCGTGGCTGGAGCGGATGACCTTCTTCACGAATGCGACGGTGATGAAGAGCCGGATCGACATCGGCACCGACATCTCCAGCCAGACCAACTCGCGCCGGCCGATGGTGGGCCAGTCGCCTTACGTCGTCAACGCCGGGCTGACGTGGACGGGCGGCGACCGGGGGACGAGCGCCACGCTGCTGTACAACGTGGCCGGCCGCCGCATCGTGAGCGCCGCCGAGCGCCCGCTGCCGGACAGCTACGAGCAGCCGCGGAGCGTGCTGGACTTCTCGCTGCGCCTGCCGCTGCGCCGCGCGATGGACCTGAAGGTGGACGCCGAGAACCTGCTGGACTCGCCCTTCGAGATCCGCCAGGGCGGCGTGGTCCGCGAGCGCTACACCACCGGCCGCTCGCTCGGCCTCGGCATCGCCGTCCGCCAGTGATGTAACTGAAGGTCTCACGCAGAGGGCGCAGAGGACGCAGAGGACCACGATTCAGTTCTCTGCGTCCTCTGCGCCCTCTGCGTGAGAAATCAGGATCGCCGGTATCCGCGAAGGTGACGGAGGGATGGGAGAGACGTGACCGAATCGCGACACGGATCGGGCGGCGCGGATACAGGGAGGGACGAGAATACGGCGGCGCACGGAGCGCCGCCGTTTTCTCCATCTCCCAACCTGTTCCAGGTGAAGCGATGATCCAGCTTTCCCGCAGGATGTTCGGCGCGTGCATGGCCCTGGCGGCCGCCGCCCTGTCTGCCTGCGACTCGGGCACCGGCAGCAGCGACGACCTGTTCGCGCCCACCGGGCTGGCCGTGACCGCCAGCAGCTCGACCTCCGTCACCGTGACCTTCAACGCCGTCCCCGGCGCCACCGGCTACGAGGTGCAGCGCGCCGCCGGCACCTCCACCGACTTCACCACCGTTGGCACCGTAACCACCTCGCCCTTCAGCGACACCGGGCTGGAGCCGTCGTCCACCTACAGCTATCGCGTCGCGGCCGTCCGCGGGGGCGAGAAGAGCGACTTCACCGCCGCGCAGCAGGTGACGCTGCTGAACCGCCCGGTGGTGACCATCTCCACCGACATCACCAGCAACCGCCGCTTCGACAGCGACAGCGTGTACGTCCTGGGCGCCTTCGTCCACGTCGCGAACGGGGCGACGCTCACCATCGAGGAGGGGACGCGCATCGAGGGGCTGCCCAACTCGGCGCTCTTCATCCTCCGCGGGGCCAAGATCCTGGCCATCGGCACCGCGCAGAAGCCGATCGTCTTCACCTCCAACCGCCCCGCCGGCCAGCGCCAGCCGGGCGACTGGGGCGGGCTGATCATCGTGGGCAACGGCGTCATCAACCGCGCCGACCCCATCCTGCTCGAGGGCTCCAACACCGGCGGCACCAACTACGCCGTAACCTACTCGGGCGGCGGCAACAACGCTGATGACAGCGGCGAGCTGCGCTACGTGCGCGTGGAGTTCGCGGGCTTTGGCCCGGCGCCCGACCAGGAGCTGAACTCGTTCACCTTCGCGGCGGTCGGTTCGGGGACGCGGCTCAGCTTCCTGCAGTCGATGGCCGGGCTGGACGACAGCTACGAGTGGTTCGGCGGCGCGGTCGACGCGAAGTACCTCGTCTCGTACGAGAGCGGCGACGACCACTTCGACGCGAGCGAGGGCTTCTCGGGGCGCAACCAGTTCCTGATCGCCTACCAGGACACCATCATCCCACCGCGCAACGGGGCGGGGAACACGTCGAGCGACCCGCAGGGGATCGAGAACGACGGCTGCAACGGCGCCAACTGCGTCAACGGCTTCGCCTCGCAGCCGTACACGGTGCCGATCTTCGCCAACTTCACCCTGGTGGGGCTGCGCAACACGCCGGTCAGCATCCCGGCGGCGGGCGGGCGCGGGATGGTGCTGCGGCGCGGCACCGGCGGCTACTACGTGAACGGGATCGTCGCCCGCTGGCCGGTGGCCATCTCCATCCGCGACGCGGCGACGAACGATCACCTCACCGCGGGCGACCTGCAGCTGAAGAACATCCTCTCCGTCGAGAACGCCACGCTCTTCGAGGCCGGCGCCGACCGCTACTCGGTGGACCAGGCGGCCAACGGCATCGAGACCTCGGCGGCGACGACGTCGAGCCTGTTCACCGCGTTGCCGGCCCCGACCGCGGCGCACACGGTGGCCTCGTTCGACTGGACGCCGGCCGCGGGCTCACCGGCGCTCACCGGCGGCCTCGCGACGTTCACCGGCGGCCTCGCCACGAAGGCGGGCACGGTGGTGATGGGCACTGCCTTCCGCGGCGCGGTCGATCCTGCCGGCGCCAAGTGGTGGCAGGGCTGGACGACCTACGCTCGCAACTGACAACAGAAAGGTCTCACGCAGAGCAGCAGAGGTAGCAGAGGAACTGCGGTTGGTTCTCTGCTCCCTCTGCTGCTCTGCGTGAGAAAAACAGGGATGACGATGTCGAGACGATCCGTGATTCCAGCACTTCTCCTCATCCTTCCGCTCGTCGGATGCCGGGGGAATGATGGTGAAGCGCACGCCGCCACGCCGCCCGTCGCCGCCGCGCCGGTGCCGGGGACGCACGTGGACAGCATCCTGCCGCCGGAGGAGGAGATGCGGCGCTTCCGCGAGGGCCTGCCCGAGCCAGCGGCGCTGGAGGGCGGCGAACGCTCGCGCGAGGCGCTGGTGCGCGCGTTCGTCCGCGCGGTGGAGCGGGCGGACACGGCGGCGGTGCGGCGGATGATCCTGTCGCGCGCCGAGTTCGCGTACCTGTACTACCCGTCGGCCGGCTACGACCGTCTCCCGCGGCGGATGTCGCCCGACCTGCTCTGGTTCCTGACGATGCAGGAGAGCGAGAAGGGGATCGGGCGGCTGTTCGAGCGGCGCGGCGGCACGCGGCTGGGCTACGTCTCCTCGCGCTGCTATCCGCGCCCGCGCGTCGAGGGCCGCAACCGCCTGTGGGACCGCTGCCGCGTCACCCTGCGGACCGTGGACGGGGCGAAGACGGAGCGCCTGTTCAGCACCATCATCGAGCGCGACGGCCGGTTCAAGTTCGTGTCGTACAAGAACGAGTACTGACGGCCCCTCATCCCCCCGACCCCCTTCTCCCAAACTGCGGGAGAAGGGGGAGCACGAACGGCAGGGGAGATACTAAACCGTTACAGGGTCGGCGTTTGGGCGTGAAGCGGCGGGGCGAGCTTTCGGTCGGATGATCTACGACGAACGAGAGGAGGCCTCGATGCTCGACCTGATCGACATGCTGGTGGACGACGACGAGATCCCGGCGGTGCCGCTGCCGGAGGTGGTGGACACGCCGGCGGTGGTGCTGGCGGGGATGCTGGCCGGCGGCACGCGGCCGCTGGTGCTCGACGCGTCGCGCGCGCGGGAGATCCATCCCACCGCGGCGCCGCTGCTGGCCTCGCTCCTCCGCGCCAAGCGCGACGCCGGCGTCGAGGTGCGCATCGCCCACGCGTCCGCCGCGCTGCGCCGCCGCTGGGCCCGCCACGCGCTCGCCGCCTACTTCGCCGACGAGGCGCAGGGCCCCGAATCCATCTTCACCTGCCCCGACCGCGACGAGCTGGGCTTCTCGCCGAGCCCGAGGTGAGGGTGCGCTTCGCGGAATATCGTGTGGACGAGGCTATAGATCCTTCGGCCTGCAAGCTGTTGCGCAGACGCTGATTACGGTCTGGCCGGCCTCAGGATGACGTCGGCGGGGTCATGGCGTGAAGAGCGGATGCTTCGTCGGCGGTGATGCAGTCCGCGAAGGCGGACTTCTCGAAGTTCCAGCCCCGGGTTTCAACCCGGGGCGAGGGGGGATGATCGACAACGAAGCCGCCGCGCCCGGATCGGTCGCGGCGGCTGTCTTTCCGCACTCAGCACTTCGGTCTACGGCGCCACGAGATTCCCCAGCACGAAGTAGAAGAGCGACGCCATCACGAACGCCGCGGGGATGGTGAGGATCCACGCCCACACGATCCGCCCGGCCACGCCCCAGCGCACCGCCGACCAGCGCCGCGTCGCGCCGACGCCCACGATCGAGCCGGTGATGGTGTGCGTCGTCGACACGGGGATGCCGAACTTCGTGGCCAGCAGGATCGACAGCGCGCCGCCCGTCTCCGCGCAGAAGCCGCCCACGGGGCGCAGGCGCGTGATGCGGCTGCCCATGGTGTGCACGATCCGCCATCCCCCGAACAGCGTGCCCAGCGCGATCATGGTGTAGGCGATCAGCTCCACCCACAGCGGCACGTGGTCGGCGTTGGGAAGGTAGAGGTGCGACAGCCATCCCGTCTGCGCCTTGAACACCTCCTGGCTGGCCACCAGCAGGCCCACGATGATCCCCATCGTCTTCTGCGCGTCGTTGCCGCCGTGCGACAGCGAGAAGAGCGCCGAGCTGGCCAGCTGCGCCACGCGGAACACGCGGTCAACGCGCGACGGCGAGGTGCGCTGGAAGATCCAGTACACCGCCACCATCAGCGAGAACCCCAGGATCATCCCGATGATGGGGGAGAGGAAGATGAAGAGGATCGTCTTCGTCCACCCGCTCCACAGGATCGAGGCCCACCCCGCCTTGGCCACGGCCGCGCCCGCGTAGCCGCCCAGCAGCGCGTGCGAGGAGCTGCTGGGGAGCCCGAACCACCAGGTGATCAGGTTCCAGGCGATGGCGCCCAGCAGCCCGCCCAGGATCACGCTGGGGGTGACGACGTCCACGTCGATCATCCCCTTGCCCACCGTCTTGGCGACGGCGGTGCCCACCACGAACAGCGCGGCGAAGTTGAAGGTGGCCGCCCACAGCACCGCCTTGAACGGCGACAGCACGCGCGTGCCGACGACGGTGGCGATGGAGTTGGCCGAATCGTGGAACCCGTTCACGAAGTCGAACAGGAACGCCACCACGATGATGACGACGATGTAGGTGACCACGGGCAGGCCCTAGGAGTTCTTGAGCGCGATGGACTCGACCACGTTCCACACGTCGTCGCACAGGTCCACCGCGTCCTCGAGCTTGTCGAACAGCTCCTTCCACTTGATCACTTCCAGCGCGTCGGCCCCGTCGTCGAAGAGCGAGCCCACCGCGGCGTGGTAGATGGAGTCGCCCTCCTCCTCGAGCTTCTTCAGCTCGCCGGTGCGCTGCAGGATGAGCTTGGGCTTCTTGAGGTTCTGCACCGAGTCGGCCAGGGTCTGCGCGCCGCGGCGCAGCACGTTGGCCAGCTGCGCGGCCTGCGGGCGGAACTCGCGCAGGCGGAACATCTGCGCGCGCCGCGCCACGCCGTCGACCACGTCGATCACGTCGTCGAGGCGGCTGGCCAGCAGGTGGATGTCTTCGCGGTCGATCGGCGTGACGAAGCTCTTGTCGATGCGCACGATCAGGTCGTGCGTCAGCACGTCGGCCTCGTGCTCCAGGTCCTTGATCTTCTGGACCATCTCCTGGAGACGCCCCGGGTCGGCGAAGAGCTGCTCGAGCAGCTCCGTCGCCGAGGCGAGCTTCTGCGCGAGCTCCCCGAACATGGGGAAGAACTGCTCGTCGCGCGGGATCAGGCGCACGGTCCCATCCTCCGTGTGGAGTGCATCATTGTAACGGCGCCGCGCCGGTGCCTCCGCGCCACGCGAAGCATCCGCCGGGCCGTGTAACAGCGTGTTGCCGCTTTCAAAGCGCGCCAAACCTACGTTCGATGCGTGTCGCCGGAAAGAGCACGCCTTGGCCGGTGACGCGGATTTCGAGGGTTCGTTACGCAACCGTGACACGCCGCGGATTCGTGCGTGACCGCGGGCCGGCAGCTTCAGGTCGTCCCGAAGCGAGACCGCGACCCGAACGACGAACCGACGAGACGAACCGATGAAGAGACTTCTGCCCGGTACGCTGGCGCTTTCCGTGGTGCTGGCGGCGTGCGGCGGCGGCGACAACCCGCCCCCGAACGCGCAGACGGCGCAGCAGCAGGGCAATGGCGGCGGCAAGGTGACGCTGACCGGCGCCGGGGCCACCTTCCCGGCCCCCATCTACAGCAAGTGGTTCAGCGACTACGGCCAGGCGCACCCGGTGCAGGTGAACTACCAGTCCATCGGCTCCGGCGGCGGCATCCAGCAGGTCACCGCGGGCACCGTCGACTTCGGCGCCAGCGACGCGCCGATGACGGCCGACGAGGCAGGGAAGGTCCCCGGCATCCTGCAGCTCCCCACCGTCCTGGGCGCGGTGACGGTGACCTACAACGTCCCCGGGGTCACCGCGCCGCTCAAGCTCTCCGGCCCGGTGCTGGCGGGGATCTTCCTGGGCAAGGTGACGAAGTGGAACGACGCCGCCATCGCCGCCGACAATCCCGGCGTGGCGCTGCCGGCCACGAACATCGCCGTCGTCCACCGCTCGGACGGCAGCGGCACGACCTTCGTCTTCACCGACTACCTGGCGCAGGTGAGCCCCGAGTGGAAGTCGCAGGTGGGGAACGGGAAGTCGGTGAACTGGCCCACGGGGCTGGGGGCCAAGGGGAACGAGGGCGTGGCCGGCGCGGTGAAGCAGACGGCCGGCTCCATCGGCTACGTCGAGCTCGCGTACGCGATGCAGAACCAGCTGGCGATGGCGTCGCTGAAGAACCAGGCCGGCCAGTTCGTCGCCCCCTCGGTGGACGCGACGGCCGCCGCCGCGGCGGGCGTGGCGGATCGCGTCGCCAGCGGCGACTACCGCGTGTCGCTGGTGAACGCACCGGGGGCGACGACGTATCCCATCTCCACCTGGACGTACCTGCTCGTCCCCCCGCACTGGCAGGACTGCGGCAAGGCGCAGGCGTTCGTGGACCTGGTGGCCTGGGCGCTCAACCAGGGCGGCGACGCGGCGCGGCAGCTGGACTACGCGCCGCTCCCCGACCAGGTGCGCACGGGGGTGATGCAGAAGCTCGGCACCGTCACCTGCGGCGCGAACAACCAGGCGGTCAAGCCCGCGGCGTGATTGGCTGAGCCATCATCGCGACGGTGATGTGGAGCGGGGCGGGGAGCGATCCCTCGCCCCGTTTTCGACTTTAGGCGCGGCAGCGGGCAGCCCTCACTCGCGCCTTAGAGCGCTCGCCCTCTCCCGATAACGGGAGAGGGGCGGGATTTGGTCTGCCGCGCCGCCTGCGGCCCAGGTTCGACGAACCAGCCGCGAGCGCAGCGAGCCCCCGTCCCTCCCCCAGTCGGGGTTGGGGGAGGGACAGGCGCGAAGCGCCAGGGAGAGGGCGCCGATGCCGGCGCCGGCGCTGGAATTCGAATCTCGCGCTCGCCGGATGTGGCAGACCATGCGGCGGAGACCCCTGCGGCCTCCGCCGCTTCGCCGCGCATCAGCGCGGCGGCGATCGCGGGGCAGGGCCTCGTTACGCGTTCGTGACGGAACGGTGATTTCGGTGCGGCGGAGATCGTGGAAACTTCGGTGCACGCACGTTACCGGGAGCGGCTGTCAAACGTCGCTCCACGACACGAACATGAACGAGGATGAACGTGACCCGACGCGTAGCCGGTCTGGCCGCGGCAGTGCTGCTGGCCAGCCTTCCGGGAGTGAGCCGGGCCCAGCAGCAGCCGACGTATCCCAACGTGAAGTTCAAGGGCCGCCTCCAGGCGGAGTTCCGCACCTCCGACATCGAGTCGACCAGCACCGACGGATCGCCCGCGGCGGTGAACACCGTCGTCTCCAACGAGTTCTTCCTCCGCCGCTTCTACGTCGAGGCGGACGGCTACGTCGCGCGGAACGTCCGCGTGAAGCTGGAGCTGAACGCCACCCGCCGCGCCGTGAACCTCGAGGACGCCTGGGTCGACGTGGGCCTGGGGCGCTGGCTCACCTGGCGCGCCGGGCAGGAGAAGAAGCCGGTCGAGCGCCAGGAGCTCATCTCCAGCAGCCTGTATCCCACGGTGGAGCGGGGCGCGCAGATCGCCGGGATGCGCAACCAGAACCTGGTGTCGGAGAACAACTTCCTGGTCGCCGCCGGGTTCACCGCCCACGATGTCGGCACCTCGCTGGAGGTGCACACGCCGGACAGCGTCTTCGTCCCCGCGTCGCTGCGCGTGGGGGTGTGGACGGGGCAGGGGAAGGACAACCCCGAGGTCAACAACGCCAAGACCTTCGGCGCGCGCTTCCAGATCGCGCCGATGCGCCGCCTCTCGCTGGGCGCGTCGTTCGTGTCGCACGACGACCCGATCAGCGTCTCCGTGACCACGCCGACGGGGACGACCAAGGTGATCGCCGCCGACAGCGCGGGTCGCTCGACCGCGTTCGGGCTCGACGCCGAGTGGGGGAGCGCGAACGCCGACGGCCTGCACGTGATCGCCGACGCGTCGTTCGGCAAGGAGGGGCGGGCGGGCGCCTTCACCTCCACGCTCGCGGGGCTGCGGGACGTGGCGCCGGGCGCGGACTTCTCGCCGCGCTTCCGCACGGTGCACCTGGTCGGCGAGTACCGCGTGCCGCTGGCGAACACCGGCGCGCTGACGGGCGTCGGCCCCGTCTTCCGCTTCGACCATACCACGCCGGATACGGGGAACGACGTATCGTCGACCTTCGTCACCCCCGGCCTGAACCTGTACTTCGGCCGCAACGCCTGGGTGATGTTCAACTACGACGTGGTGATGCCCGGTGACCGGCTGGACCTGGGCCGCGGCGCGGGCGAGGCCGTGCACTCGTTCAAGTCGATGCTGCGCGTCTTCTTCTGACCGCGACCGGCCCGTCGCGATCGAAGCAGCCGCGAGCGCAGCGAGCCCCCGTCCCTCCCCCAGTCGGTTTTGGGGGAGGGACCGGCGCGAAGCGCCAGGGAGAGGGCGCGGATGCCGCGGCCGGCGCAGGAACCTGAGAAATCGAGCGATACCGACCGAATGCAGTCTACCTCCGACCTTCCCCCGCCCGGCGGCCTGATCGCCGAAGCCGCGCTCCCGGCGCGGGGGCGCTTCGCCTTCGCCTGGCACCGCAGCAGCGCGTCGGACCTGGTGTGGCGCGGGATGCTGGTGGCCTTCGGTCTCAGCATCCCCCTGCTGCTGCTGGGGATCGCGCTGCTGCTGACGCACGGCGCCATGCCCGCCATCTCCCACTTCGGCGGCGGGTTCGTGGGGAGCAGCGAGTGGAACCCGGTGAGCGACCGGTTCGGCGGGCTGCCGTTCATCTTCGGCACCGTCGGCTCGTCGCTGATCGCCGTTCTCATCGCCGTGCCGCTCTCCATCGGCCTGGCGCTCTTCCTCACCGAGCTGGCGCCGCGCTGGCTGGCCGCGCCCATCGCCTTCGCCACCGAGCTGCTGGCGGCCATCCCGTCGGTGGTCTACGGCCTGTGGGCGGTGTTCGTGCTCGTCCCCTTCCTGCGCGACCGAATCGAGACGCCGCTCTCCACGCGGCTCGGCGACCACATCGGCCTGTTCGAGGGGCCGGCGTACGGGCCCAGCCTGCTGGCCGGCGGGGTGATCCTGGCCATCATGATCGTCCCCTTCATCTCCGCGGTCAGCCGCGAGGTGATCGCCGCCGTGCCGCGCTCGCAGCGCGAGGCCGCGCTGGCGCTGGGGGCGACGAGATGGGAGTCGACCTGGCAGGTGGTGCTCCCCGCCGCGCGCGCGGGGCTGATCGGCGCGGTGATGCTGGGGCTTGGCCGCGCCATCGGCGAGACCATGGCGGTGACGATGGTGATCGGCAACACGCCGCAGATCCCCCACTCGCTGTTCGCCCCCGCGTACACCATGGCCAGCGTGCTCGCTAACGAGTTCGCCGAGGCGAGTGGAGATGTCCATCGCTCCGCGCTGATGCTGGTCGCCCTGCTCCTGCTCGGCGTGACGCTGGTGGTGAACGCGCTGGCGCGGCTCCTCGTCTGGCGCGTGAACGCGAGGAGGGCCGCGTGATGGCGAGCGTCGTCGAGGTGAGGGGGCGAATGAATTCGCTGCAACAACCACACGAAGTCCCCCTGCGGGGACTACAGGCTTTCGTGCGCACGAGGCCGGGGGGCGCGGAGCCAGCTTCGTCGCACAACCCGGGGAAGCCTTTCGCGCGCACCGAAGATTCGTCCGCGCCGCCGCCGGTAGTCCGCGAAGGCGGACTTCGTGTGGTTGTTGCCGCGAATTCATTCGCCCGTCCCAGCCGGACTGGTAGGGTGGTGATCTCCCGGCCCCACCGCCGGAGGCCCGCGTGAGCACCCTCACCTTCCGCGACCGGCGGCGGCGCACGACCAACGCGGTGATGCTCGCGCTCACCGGCGTGGCGGCCGTGCTGACGGTCGTCCCCCTCGTGCTGATCTTCGGCTACCTGATCCGCGAGGGCGCGTCGTCGCTCGACCTCGACTTCTTCACCCACACGCCGCGGCCCACCGGCGAGGTGGGCGGGGGGATGGCGAACGCGATCGTCGGCACCCTGACGATGGTCGGCCAAGCCGCGGTGATCGGCCTTCCCGTGGCCGTGCTCGCGGGCGTCTACCTGGCCGAGGCGCGCGCGAGCCGCCTGGCGACCATGGTCCGCTTCACCGCCGACGTGCTGAACGGCGTGCCCTCCATCGCCGTCGGCATCTTCGTCTACCTGCTGATCGTGGTGCCGACGGGGGGATTCAGCGCGCTCGCGGGCTCCGTGGCCCTGGCCACCATGCTGGTGCCGATGGTGACGCGGACCACGGAGGAGATGGTGCGCCTGGTCCCCCGCGAGCTCACCGAGGGCGGGCTGGCGCTCGGCCTCCCCCGCTGGCGCACCATGCTGGGGATCGTCCTCCCTGCCGCGCGCGGGGGGATCCTGACCGGCGCGCTGGTGGGCGTGGCCCGCATCGCGGGCGAGACGGCGCCGCTGCTGTTCACCGCGCTGGGGAACCAGTTCTGGCAGCTCGACCCGCGCCACCCCACGGCCGCGCTCCCGCTGCAGATCTTCAGCTATGCCATCAGCCCCTACGAAGACTGGCACCGGCAGGCCTGGGCCGGCGCGCTGGTGCTGATCCTCCTGGTGCTGGGCCTGAGCCTGGGCGCGCGGTTCGTGCTGGGGCGCGCGCAAAAGACCGCATGAACGAGACGATGAAGACCATGGATGCTTCGCCCGCGCACTCGAGGCCGCTGGCCGCCGCGCCGGAATCCGGGCACGCACCGCGACCCGTGGTGGCGCACGCCGCGGCGGCGGAGGCGGCGGAGACGCCGGCCGGACCCGCCGCGCCGGCGGTGGAGGCGCGCGACTTCTCCTTCTGGTACGGCGCCGCGCAGGCGCTGCACAACATCGACCTGGAGATCCCCGCGCGCAGGGTGACGGCGCTGATCGGGCCGTCGGGGTGCGGCAAGAGCACCTTCCTGCGCTCCATCAACCGCATGAACGACCTGATCCCCGGCGTGCGCCACGCGGGCGACATCCGCCTGGGCGGCCGCAGCGTGTACGACCGCGGCGAGGACGTCGTCCATCTCCGCAAGCGCGTGGGGATGGTGTTCCAGAAGTCCAACCCGTTCCCCAAGTCGATCTACGACAACGTCGCGTACGGCGTGCGGGTGAACGGGCTGGCGCGCCGGCGCCGCGATCTCGACGACATCGTGGAGAGCTCGCTCCGCCGTGCCGCGCTCTGGGACGAGGTGCGCGACCGGCTGCAGAAGAGCGCGCTTGGGCTCTCGGGCGGGCAGCAGCAGCGGCTCTGCATCGCCCGGGCGCTGGCGGTGCGCCCCGAGGTGCTGCTGATGGACGAGCCGGCCTCCGCCCTCGACCCCGTCGCCACGCAGAAGATCGAGGAGCTGATCTACGAGCTGAAGGACGAGTACACGATCGTCATCGTGACCCACAACATGCAGCAGGCGGCGCGCGTCTCCGACATCACCGCCTTCTTCTACCTTGGCCGGCTCATCGAGGTGGGGAAGACGGAGCAGATCTTCACCAACCCGCGCGAGGAGCGCACAGAGGCCTACGTCACCGGGAGGTTCGGATGAGCCCCATGCCCGGCGTCCGCCACTTCCACGAGGAGCTGGCGCGGCTGAAGACGCGGCTGCTGGACATGAGCGCGCTGGCCGAGGACCTGGTGGGCGCCGCCGTCGACGCGCTGCAGGAGCGCGACGAGGAGAAGGCGCTGGAGGTGGTGGCCCGCGACAGCGAGCTGGACGCGCTGGAGACGGAGATGGACGACCTCTGCATCCAGCTCCTGGCCACGCAGCAGCCCATGGCGCGCGACCTCCGGCTGATCACCATGGCGATGAAGATCAGCAACGACCTGGAGCGCGTGGGCGACCACGCGGTCAACATCGCCGAGGGGGTGCCGCACCTGGTGAACGCGCCGACGTTCACCGACCTCCCGGAGATCGAGGAGATGGCGCGGATGGCCAGGGAGATGCTCTCCGACGCGCTCGACTGCTTCGTGCGTGCCGACGCCCCCGGCGCGCTCGAGGTCATCCAGCGCGACGACCGCGTGGACCAGATGCAGGACTCGCTCTACCGCATCCTGCTGACGCACATGATGGAGGACCCGCGGCGCATCGGCCCGTCGCTCAGCCTGTTCCTCGTCTCGCGCAACCTGGAGCGCATCGCCGACCTCGCCACGAACATCGCCGAGGACGTCGTCTTCCTGGTCGAAGGCCGCAACATCAAGCACGGCCCCCGCATCGAGCTGAACTGAGGCCGGTCGATTCTCACGCGGAGACGCGGAGGCGCGGAGAACTCATCGCGGTTCTCCGCGCCGTCGCGTTCCATCCGACGTCATCCTGAGGCCGTAACCGACGTGTACGCAAGCGCTTGCAGGCCGAAGGATCTATCACCGCGTCCGCACGACAGCCTCCGATTCGCAACGAAAACGGGCCCGCGGTTCCTCACCGCGGGCCCTCACTCCGCACTCCCCTCATCCCCGTCCCCGGTTCGCCCACGGGTCCTCGCGCTTCCACGTGGTGGCGTGCGGCGAGTAGAGGAAGACCAGTCCGCCGTTCTTGATGCGCGGGATCAGCGTGCGCGCACGGGTAGGCGACACGGCGGGGCACCCCTCGCTGCGGCCCGCGCGGTCGCCGTTCACGTACGGTGCGCCGTGCACCACCACGCCGCGCTCCCGGGCCCGCGCGTTGAAGCGGCCCGACAGCCCGCGCAGCCGCAGCCCCGTGGAAGTGTAGCGGCGCCCGCCGCTGCGGCCGCTGAAGCGGTACGTCTCCTGGGCCAGGAACAGCCCCAGCGACGTGGCCTCGCTCCCCCGGCGGTTGCTGAAGATCCGCGGCACCCCGCCGCGCGCCCGGCTCCCACGCCCGTGCGCCACGCGGAACGGCCCCTCCACGATCTTCAGCTCGCGCATGTCGAACACGTAGCCGCGCGGCGTCTCGGCGTCGAGGCCGTAGTCCACGAAGTACAGGTACGGCTTGCGCACGTTCTCGGGGTGCGCGGCCCTGTACGCGTAGTACGCGCGGAACGCCATCCGCAGTGCGTCGCGGTCGCTGGTTTCGATGCGGCTTCCCAATCGCGCCAGCGCCCGCTGCACGCGCAGCGCCTGCGGCCCCATCTCCGGCCGCGCCGCCGAGATCACCGCGCGCGACGTGCGCAGCACCGCCTCGGCGCGCGGATGCTCGGATCGGCCGCGGGTGGACGAGCGGTTTCGTCGTGGCGCGGTGTCGGCGTGGGCGTGCGGCGGCGTGGCGCGGACGGACGGCGCGGGCGTGGCGGCGGCCGCGGTCCGGCCCCCGCCGAACACCATGGCCGCGGCGACGAACGCAAGCAGTGTGGGAGCTCGCATCGCTGCTACTCTCGGCATGCTCGGACGCACGGCATGGCCGCCCGCGCCCGGTGGGCTGGATTGGTTTGGAATCTCGTTGCGCGGCCCCGGGGGGATCGGCCTGCTATGGCCGACGGGTCAAGCGCAATCCACGGCTGTGGTTGTGTGTCACCGGATTGTAGTGGCGGAAGAGCGCCGTGTCAAACACGATTTTCATTAAAAAATCGCGGCAATGCGGGGGGATGAGGATGCACTTCGGGCTCGTCTCTTCCGCGCGGCGGCCGACAGGTCATCTATCTCCTGTAGAAGCGGTAGTAGATGTCCTGCGACCCTTCCGGCCCCTGGACCCACACGCCCAGGTAGACGCCGGCCGTGGGCGTCGCCGCCACCTTGTACGAATACCCCGAGGGCGGGAGCGTGCTTTCCGTCACCCCCGACGGGTACTTGGCGGCGTTCGCGACCGGGTCCTCGAACGCGCGGGGCGTTCCGTGCCGCGTCGAGAGCCAGAGGAACGACCACTCGCCCGCGTGGCTCTCGAACAGCGCGGGGAACAGGTTGACGACGTCGCCGCTCTCGCTCGTCAGCCGCGCGGCGGGCGACCACGCGCGCCCGTCGGACGAGGTCGAGTAGAAGAGGTCCGACTTGGGGTTCAGCCAGGGGAGGATCTGCCGCGTGTCGTGCCGCACCCACACCAGCGTCACGTGGTCGCCGGTGCGGGCGGCGAAGGGGAGGTGGTCGTGCTCGGCGGCACTGTTGACCGCCACGAGCGCCACCGGCGGATCCCAGGCGGCCTGCCCCGGCCGCCGCGTGGAGAGGTAGAGCTCGTTCGCCGGGTTCGCGTCGCGCTTGTCGCTGACGAAAACGACCACGAGCGTGCCGTCCGGCGCCTGCGCCAGGGTCGGCACCCAGTCGTCCACGTCGGCCCCGGTGGTCACCGGGACCTCGGCGGCCGGGCTCCACGTCACGCCGTCGGGCGAGCTGTTGTACCAGATGTTGCCGCGGAAAAGCGCGTTCCAGCGGAACCAGACCAGGTGGAACGTCCCCTGATCGTCCTGGATGAGGCTGGGGTTGAAGTCGCCGTCGGGGCTGGTGGTGACGCGCGCCGGCGCGCTCCACGTCGTGCCGTCGCGCGTGCTCGCGACGTAGATGTCCGCGTTGCCGCCGCGGTCCGAGAACCACGCCACCACCATCCGCCCGTCGCGCGCGCGGACGACGCTCGGGTCCTCGTCCTTCGTGGGGCTGCCGGTGGAAAGGAGGCGGGGCTCGGTGGGCTGGAACTGCGCGCCGCTGTTGCCGCCGCCGCCGGGGCCGGAGGGATGGCGGCGGCACGCCGGCAGCAGGAGGAGGAGAATCGCGGCCAACCACGTCAGGCGCAGCGTTCGCATCGGTACCTCCCGGTCGCTCCATCCAGCCTAAGCAGGAGGCCGCCGGGGGTCAACCGCGCTCGGCGTGGCCTTCCGGTACACAGTCAGACACACTAGCTCGCCTTTGGGGTCGCGCACCTCCCAGTACCGGCTCTTGCGCTGCTTTTGGATCTGGAAGGTGGCGGGCGGGGTTCGTCTACGTGTCGGCCATCGTGCACCTCCGCCCGTCTTTGACCGCGGCGGCCCAGCAGGGCCAGCTTCGGCGAGCGGGTCGTCTTCCTTCTCGTTGTTAACAAATCCCGACTGCGCGAGGAAACAAGATGCCTGTGGAACAGCCAATTACGCTTTCCAAAGAAGACTTTGACCGACTGGAGTGGCAAGACGTGCCTTCTACTGATGAGGATGAGCGGGTCCTCGATTACGCGAACCCGTACTACGACCGTGCAAATGATGCGTTTACGCGCGGTGATGCGCGTTCGGAAGCTGCCTTTCGGCTACTGGCCGATCTATGTTCGTTTAAACTAGAGTTGGAGAGTTACGAAAATCCATTCCGTCCTTGGCTCTGGACCGATACCGTCCGCTCCGCGTCGCCTGATTCCATCAGCCAAGATCACGTTGAGGTACTGCGTGAACTTGCCCCTCTTGTGAGTGATGCTGCGTTGCGTGCGCGGATCGCCGACTTCGTCTGGGTTCGCGGTCGTGGGTACCCGACCGCTCAGATCGCTGTAGCTGCGTACCTTGAACTCGCCAAACCGTTAGAAGATACAGATCCGAGTTGGCCGGGACCTATTCGCTACCTGGAACGTGGATTACAAATCGCGCTTCAGCTTAGTAGAAATAGTGAACCCTATCAGACCGTCTCGACTTTCATCCTAAACTTGTTAAGAGCGCGCGTTGGTACAGAGACCGGCTTCCTATCAAAGCAGTTGCTTTCCTTGGCAGCCAAACACCGTATTGGTGATGCGTCTGAGCTGTACGACATTGCAGTGATGATTGCTTCGCGAGCCGAAACTCAAAGTGGTTGGCACAAGGCTGAACAGTACTGGCAAGTGGCAACTGAACTCGCTCGGGGAGAACAGGAAAAGCGACGAGAAGCTTTTCGCCGACTCGCGGAGTGCTACGTCGGACGGGCACACGAGGCCGCTAAACAGCCCCACATTGGGAATGTCACTGCAGCAACATACCTGGAGCATGCGATCGAAGCACTTCGTCGCGAGGGTGGTTTCTCCGAGCGAGTGGATGAACTCCATGTTGAGATGATGGAGTATCAACGGAAGATCCCTGAATCGTTGGTGCCGGTATCATCCTCGATCGACATAACAAGAGTAGTCGCTGAGGCTGAAGAAGCTGTGACGGATAAATCGCTTCAGGAAGCTCTTCTCTCGTTTGCCTTGCTTGCAGATATTCCTAAATATTCCAACCTTTTGGAAGATGCTGATGAGAGTTCAAGGCGGTATCTGTTCAAATCGTTTTTCCCATCCGTACAGTTGAACCGCGAAGGGAAAGTGATTGATCGACAGGGCCCACTTCATGTCTCTGATCCCGAGCAACGCGAAGCCGTGCTTCGCAAGGACATGCTCCAAACAGCGACGCTCCATTATCAGGTTTCTGGTCGCGCGGTGATTGACCCAGCCCGGCGACGCATCATGGAAGAGCATGGTCTCCGAATCGAGGATTTCTTCTGGATCGTGTCCAACAACCCGCTGGTTCCCCAAGGGCGAGAAATGTTATTCGCCGAAGCGTTCTACGCTGGATTTGCCGGCGACATGACGAAAGCGATCCCGCTGCTCGTCTTCCAGCTGGAGAATTCCATTCGTGAACTACTTGTTGGCGCTGGCGTGATCGTTACTGCGATTGACAACGAAGGTATCCAGTCGGAGCGTGGCCTGAATTGGCTACTCTTTCAACCCAAGCTCAAGGAGTTGCTGGGAGAGGACATAGTCTTCGCTCTTCAGGGGCTTCTCGTAGAAAAGTTCGGCTCTAATATCCGCAACGACGTTGCGCATGGGTTGATTTCATACGAAGAGTACTTCAGCTACGTTGCCTTATATCTCTGGTGGCTAAGTTTTCGACTAGTCTGTATCCCTGCCTTGAATGCAATTACTCGCGGAAAGGTGGAAGCTTCCAACGAATCCCCAGAAGCTTCAGTGGAGGTGGAGGAGACCAGAGACACAGGTCGGGAGGAAAGCTAATAGGCCACGATACGGGAACGGGTGTCCATTTGCGTTGACTTCGTCCTGCGTGCTGTGTTTGCGCCCGATCCTTACCCCCGGCCCGCAACTTGCCTTTCTCGCGGGCGACGTAAACCGCCGCCCGGCTACCGCTTGCTTGCAGCGGGCCGCGGCGGCGAGTTACAATGCAGGCCGATCCCCCAGTCCCTGACGGACCCCGACCAGGTCGCTGATGCCCTCATCCGAGCCCGGACGCGACCCCGACTCCCGACACCCTGAGGCCGCCTATCAGCCCCTCCCGCTCGAGGGGCTGCACGTGGCCGACCCCGTGCAGCAGCTCCTCGAGGAGGTGGTCGAGGAGACGGAGCCGCGCTCGCTGGCCTACGGCAGCAACATGCGCGGCCGCATCGCCATCGTCACGGGCGGGGCCACGGGGATCGGCAAGGCCATCGCGCTGGAGTTCGCGCGGCACGGGGTGCACGTGGCGTTCAACTGGTACCAGTACGACCAGCGCGGCGAGATCCGCGACGAGGCCCAGCAGACGGCGCGCGAGATCACGCACATGGAGGTGCGCGTCCACCACGCCGAGTGCGACGTGCGCGACCCGCGCGCGGTCGACCGCTTCGTGGCCGAGGCGGTGGAGCAGCTGGGCGGCGTCAACATCCTGGTGAACAACGCCGGCATCGCGCGCGACCGGGCGCTCTGGCGGCTGACCGACGAGCAGTGGCGCTCGGTGCTCGACACCAACCTGACCGGCGCCTTCCACATGATCCGCGCGGTCAGCCCCATCTTCCGCAAGCAGCACGACGGCAAGGTGGTCAACGTCAGCAGCGTGCACGGGATCCGCAGCGAGTTCGGGCTGGCCAACTACAGCGCCAGCAAGGCGGGGCTCCTCGGGCTCACGCGGTCGGCGGCGCTGGAGCTGGGCCCCAGCAACGTGAACGTGAACGCGGTGGCGCCGGGATACATCCGCACCACGCGCCTCACCAGCGGCGTGCCGGCCGAGATCCTGGACAGCGCGCGCGAGCGGGCCGTGCTGGGGCGGCTGGGCGATCCGCAGGACGTGGCCAACGTGGTGGTGTTCCTCTGCAGCGAGTACGCGCGCCACATCACCGGCGCCGTGATCCCGGTCGACGGCGGCCACCTGCTCTGATCCTGGCATCTGCTGATGAAGAGCGGGCTTTGGGCGTGTTTGGCGCTGAGACGCCAAAGCGGGCTGCGCGCGCCGTAGGCCACGATACTACTGTGGCCAACGGCGCCGGGCCGCCGCCGCGCCGGCCATCCCCGCGGACGCCGGGCGACGGAGCACGCGCGGCGCCGTCCCGGCCCTCCGGGCGCGCATCCCTCACGCGCGGGGGCGATTCGAGGGGCGGGCAGCGGGCGTCTCCGCGGCCGCGGGCGGCCCCCTCCCCCCGACCCCTTTCCCCCGCTTCGCAGGGGCGGGGGAGAACTCAGCGACGGCGCCCACACCCGAGCCACACGCCACACCCGAATGCCTGTGCCGCACCCGCACCGCCATCACCCGATGTCCGATCTCCGTCCGTCGCGCCGTCGCGTCGCCATCCGCGCGCTGATCCTCGCGCTCGCCGCGATTGCGCCCGCGTGCGGCGGCCGTGGGACGCCGCCGGGCGGCCCCGCACCCACGCCGAAGCTCGCCGAGACCGTCGGCCCGATGGACATCGCCGGGCAGCGCGTGCTGGTGCTGCCGGTGCAGACGGTCGCCGGCGTGCCGCAGACGCGCGCCGATGCCACTCGCGAGCTGCTGTTCGCGCTCGGCGAGCGCAACGCGCGGGTGCGCTGGATCGAGCCGGACCAGCTCCGCTCCGCGCTCCGCCGCTCGCCGGGATACGCGGACGACCCCGACGTCCTCCCCTCCGACGCGTTCCGCCACCATCGCGAGCGCTACGTGGTGGAGCCGCTGGGAGGCCTGCTGCGCCGCTACTCCGCGCTGATGGACGCGCGCCTGGTGATGATCCCGCAGAGCGCCACCTGGCTCCCCGCCGCGGCGGGCGACGGCAGCGGCAACGTGCGCATGGCCGCGGTGATGATCGACACCCGCACCGGCAACGTCGTCTGGTACGGCGAGGCCGACGGCCCGCAGCGCCCCACCGCCGATGCCAGCGCCCTCCCCGGCGCCGCCGCCGCGCTCGCCGGACGGATGCTGGTGGCGGCGTCGAACTGACGCCGGCGCGGGCGCTGGCGATCTCGACGGCGGGGCGCTGCGCGCGTTCCCCCCCCACCCCCGGCCCCTCCCCCACAGGTGGGGAGGGATGGGGGAGGGGAGAACAGCAACAAATCCCTCGCCCGGCTTCGGCGCGAGGGATTTTGCATTCTCTCCGCATCCGCGTATGTTGCGCCCCGCGCGAACCCACCGATGCCGAGCGGATGCGTGTCATCCGCGTGGATGCGGCCGCGGGAGTCCGCGAAGGCGGACTTCGGGCCGTTGTTGCCGCGAATTCATTCGCCCCGCAACTCCCCCTCGCGCGGTGTTTGCATCGCCCTGAACACGACCAGCACCGCCCGCGACCCGGCGGTGCGCTTCGACTAGAGAACCGGAATGGCGCAGACAGTCACCCTCATCCCCGGTGACGGGATCGGCCCCGAGATCACCGAGTCGGTGGTGCGCATCCTCGAGGCCGCGGGCGCGGAGCTCCAGTGGGACGAGCAGATCGCCGGCGAGACCGCGCTCAAGCAGGCCGGCGACCCGCTTCCCAAGGCCACCATCGACTCCATCAAGAAGCACTGCGTCGCCCTGAAAGGCCCGCTGACCACGCCCAGCGGCACCGGCTTCCGCTCCATCAACGTGGCGCTGCGCCAGGAGTTCGAGCTGTACGCCAACGTCCGCCCCGCGCGCACGCTGGTGGCCGGCGGGCGCTACGAGGACATCGACCTGGTGCTGATCCGCGAGAACACCGAGGGGCTGTACAGCGGCGTGGAGCACTACATCGGCATCGGCAGCGACCCGCGCGCCGCCGCCGAGAGCGTGATGCTGGTCACCCGCTTCGGCGTCAACCGCATCCTGCGCTACGCCTTCGAATACGCGGTGCGGATGGGGCGGAAGAAGGTGACGCTCGCGCACAAGGCCAACATCCTCAAGTACACGCAGGGCCTCTTCCTGGACATGGGCCGGGAGATCGCGAAGGAGTACGAGGGGAAGGTGGAGTTCGAGGACCGCATCATCGACGCGACGGCGATGCTGCTGGTGATGGACCCCTACCGCTTCGACGTGATCGTCTGCGAGAACATGTTCGGCGACATCCTCTCCGACCAGATCGCGGGACTCGTCGGCGGGCTGGGCCTGGCGCCCGGCGCCAACATCGGCGAGGACGCGGCCATCTTCGAGGCGGTGCACGGCTCCGCGCCCGACATCGCGGGGCAGGGGAAGGCCAATCCGGCTGCGCTGCTGATGGCGGCGCTGATGATGCTGGACCACCTGGGGCAGCGCGAGCCGGCGCAGCGCATCCGCACCGCGCTCGAGGCCGCCATCCGCGAAAAGGACAGCCTGACGCCGGACCTGAAGGGGAGCGGCACCACGCAGACCTTCACCGACGCGGTCGTGCGGCGGCTGGGGTGAAAGACGGGGCGATGAGCGACGCGGGCGAGAGCTTCGACTGCCGCAGCTGCGGCCGCACCATCACGGGCGAGACGCCCGACAGCCACGGCTGGTGCAAGGCGTGCCGCGCCGCGGTCGTGCGCCGGTCGACGATCATGGCCGTCTTCCCCGGGGTGGTGGTGCTGGCGCTCTACCTCTGGCTGCTCGACCACTTCGGTCTCTGGGACTCCACCTTCCTGATCGTGTGGATCGCGCTGGGGCTGGCGCTGGGGTACGTGGCGTTCAAGGTGGCCCGCCGCGTGTTCTTCGACGTGGTCCGCAGCCGCGGCGTCCGCGTCCGCGCCAGGCGAGGCTGAGATGGCCGCCTTCCGCACCGGACCCTGGCTGAACATCGTGGCCGCCATCCTCGGCGGCATCATGTTCGGCTTCGGCCTCGGCCGCTTCGCGAACCACCCGTCGGTCGCGCCGGGCGTGCTCGCCCTGGTCGGCCTGCTCGTGCTCTGGTACGCCGTCTCCGACCGCCGCAAGGCCCGCCGCGACACGCCGGAAAGCGAGACACACGGGCATACGGTGGAATAGCTTCCGAATCCCTGCGTACGAACGGCGCCCGGTCCACGCGACCGGGCGCCGTTGTTTCACGGATCAGGTTTCCCTGGCTCAGGGGCAAATCCGGCACGGGTTGCCCGTGCCACAGCTGCCGTTCCAGCAGGTGTACTGCTCGCAGCGCGTATTCTCGGTGAGCATTCCGTCCTCCGCGCCCTTTACCGTTCCGGCGCCGGCGGCCTCGGCCGGAAGCACCTCGAACCCGTTCACCTGGATGTCCTCGAGCTTCAGCTTGATCTTGTCCATTGACAAAACTCCTCCCGAGATGAGTTCAATCCCCACTGCGGACCGTTGTGTCGCAAAGAGGATGAGGCAAGATAGCCAAGTCAAATTTTTGCGTCAAGAAAGTGCGTTATAGGGACTAAACTGCGAATGTTTAGTCTGCCTGATCGCGGATTGTGCGCTGGCCGAGGGAGTGCGGTGGAACCCGCAGTCGGGGACGGCGCCGGACGATCCGGGCTCGCTCATCCGTTTCCTTGCCGCGACCCGCACCCTGCCTATATTCCCCCGCCTCTTTCCGGACCCTATCGACCCAAACGAAACGAGCCGCTGAGATGGCGAAGTTCCAGGGCGTTGACTACTACGAAATCGACGCGCTGCTGACCGAAGAGCAGCGCATGATCCGCGACACCGTGCGCGAGTGGGTGGACGACAACCTCCTCCCCGTCATCAACGACGCGTACATCGGCCGCTACCTGCCCAGGCAGCTGATCCCCGGGATGGCCGAGCTCGGCGTCTTCGGCGCGAACCTGCCGGAGGAGTACGGCTGCGCCGGGCTCGACAACGTGAGCTACGGCCTGATCATGCAGGAGCTGGAGCGCGGCGACAGCGGCATCCGCTCGTTCGCCAGCGTGCAGGGCGCGCTCTGCATGTACCCCATCTACGCGTTCGGCAGCGACGAGCAGAAGCGCGAATACCTCCCGCGCATGGCGGCCGGCGAGGTGATCGGCTGCTTCGGGCTGACCGAGCCGGACTTCGGCTCCAACCCCGGCGGGATGGTGACGCGGGCGCGGAAGACCGACGACGGGTGGGTGCTGAACGGCGCCAAGATGTGGATCACCAACGGCTCGACCGCCAATATCGCCATCGTCTGGGCCAAGACGGGCGAGCTCGACGACACGAAGTCGATCCGCGGCTTCATCGTCCCCACCGACACGCCGGGGTTCAGCGCCAAGGACCAGAAGGGGAAGCTCTCGCTCCTCGCCAGCGACACCAGCGAGCTGGTGCTGCAGGACGTGCGTGTCCCTGAAAGCGCGCTGCTGCCGAAGTCCGGCGGCCTCAAGAGCCCGCTGATGTGCCTGACGCAGGCGCGCTACGGCATCGCCTGGGGCGCGGTCGGCGCGGCCATGGCCTGCTACGACGAGGCGCTGGCGTACGCCAAGAACCGCGTCCAGTTCGGCGGCAAGCCCATCGCCGCCACGCAGATCCAGCAGACGCGGCTGGCGGAGATGCTGACGGAGATCACCAAGGCGCAGCTCCTCTGCTGGCGCCTGGGCAACCTGAAGGACCAGGGGACGATGCGGCCCGAGCAGGTCTCCCTCGCCAAGCGCAACAACGTCCACATGGCGTGCGAGTGCGCGCGCGAGGCGCGGCGGCTGCTGGGCGGAAACGGCATCCTGGTCGAGTACCAGGCCATGCGCCACATGGCCAACCTCGAATCCGTGTACACGTACGAGGGCACGCACGACGTCCACGGCCTGATCCTGGGCAACGACATCACCGGCATCCCCGCGTTCTAAGCGCTGCGCTTTTAACTCGAGCGCGACGGCCGGTGTCCTGAGAGGCGCGGCACGGGGTGGAGGCTGGTGCACGGCAAGTGCGTGGGATCATGGGGATCTCACGCACTTCGCGTGTCTTTGAGTCCGGTGCGAGCGATCGCGACGAGTTTCCCGACGGATGGATCGAGAGGCGTGATGCGGGGATGGTTTCGCACGGTGCTGTTCTGGTGCCACCTGGCCACGGGGATCACGGTGGGGCTGGTGGTGCTGGTGATGTCGGTGACGGGCGTGCTGCTGACCTACGAGAAGCAGATGACGCAGTCCGCCAACGCGCGAGCGTACACCGTCGCGCCGCCCTCGCCGGGGGCGCCGCGGCTGGCGCCCGACGAGCTGGTGGCGCGCGTGCGCCGGGTGGAGCAGGGCGAGCCGACGTCCGTCGTCTTCCGCGCGGGCGCCGATCGCCCGGTCGAGGTGGCGTTCGGGCGCGAGAAGACCGTGTTCGTCGACCCGTGGACCGGCGCCGTGCTGGGCCAGGGGGCGGTGAAGCTGAAGAAGTTCTTCGCGGGCGTCACCGGCTGGCACCGCTGGCTGGCCGCCGAAGGCGAGAACCGCAACCGGGCGCGCGCCATCACCGGCGCCTCGAACCTGGGGTTCCTGTTCCTGGTGCTGAGCGGGATCTTCCTCTGGTGGCCGCGCAACTGGTCGCGCCGCGCGGTGCGCAACGTCACCTGGTTCCGCGGCGGGCTGCGCGCCCGCGCGCGCGACTTCAACTGGCACAACACCATCGGCTTCTGGTCCTTCCTCCCGCTGGCCGTGATCGTCGCCTCGGCAGTGGTGATCTCCTATCCGTGGGCCAGCAACGCCGTGTACCGCGCCTTCGGCGAGGACCCGCCCGCGCGCCCCGGTGAGGGTCGCCCCGCGCCGTCCGGCGAGGGTGCTCGCGGCGGCGGCGCATCGGCTGGCGGCGACGTGCTCGCCGGCACCGGCCCGCTGCTGGCGCGCGCGCAGGCGAAGGTCGGCGGCTGGCGGACGATCACCCTGCAGGTGCCGAAGTCGGCGTCCGCGCCCGTGGTTTTCAACATCGACCGCGGTACCGGGGGCCAGCCGCAGAAGCGCGCGTCCCTCACGCTGGGCCGCGCCGGGCGCGAGGTGAAGTGGCAGCCGTTTTCCGCGGGAACGCCCGGCGCGCGGACGCGCTCGATCCTCCGCTTCGCCCACACGGGCGAGGTGCTCGGCATCGCCGGGCAGACGCTGGCGGGGCTGGTCTCGCTCGGCGCGGCGCTGATGGTGTGGACGGGCCTCTGGCTCTCGTTCCGCCGCTGGCGCTCCTGGCGCCACCGCCGCCAGCGCTTCGGCCCCCACGACGAACGCCGCCCCGCGAAGGTCCGCGCGAAAGCCGCGGCGTGAGGTATCCGGGGATAGGAAGGCTTCGGCGCGCTGTGCCGGGGTCCCCGCTTCTTATCCGATCCCCCGTCGATGGATGGAGGCGTCGGGTTGAATCAAACCCAGCATTTCGCTATATTTAGCGTCCGCGGCGGACCCAGCGCCGCGGAGCCCGGCCCGGCCGGAATGGTCCGGGACGGGTTGACAGTGACGGGCAGTTTGGATACATTTCCCGGCCTGTGCTGAAAACGCACCGGTAGCTCAATTGGCAGAGCAGGGGACTCTTAATCCCAAGGTTGAAGGTTCGATTCCTTCCCGGTGCACTCGGCGGTCTCGAGTGTGTAGATCGCTGGACATGCGCCCGTAGCTCAGCTGGATAGAGCGTCTGACTACGGATCAGAAGGTCGGGAGTTCGAATCTCTCCGGGCGCGCCTCATACGAAGCCCCGCCAGCGGTTACGCTGGCGGGGCTTCGCTTGTCCGTGCCGGGTGGACAGGCGACGCGGTCCACGTTGGCGTTCCTGCGGGTCACCCAGCGCATCGCTTCCTCCTTTCCCGGAGAGGGAAACACCCCCGGCGCTACCCGCGCACCAGCGGGTGCACGACGAGACCGACGAGCGCGGCCGCCAGCACGATCAGCGGCTCCGGAACCTTCTTCCGCCAGAGCAGGACGAGGACGATGGCCGCGATCAGGAGGGTGGGGAGATCCACCACGGAGCGGCGGCCGAGCACGACCACGGCCCCGCTGATCGCGCCGATGGCGGCGGCCGTCACCCCGTCCACGAACGCCGCGATCCCCGGCCGCTTCCCGTAGCGCTTGAAGTACGGGGCGGGCAGGATGGTGAGCAGGTAGGCGGGGAGGAAGGTGGCCAGCGCCGCGACGCACGCACCCGCGAGCCCCGCCAGCAGGTAGCCGATGAAGCCGGTGGTGATCACCACCGGCCCCGGCGTGATGAGCGCCACCGCCACGGCGTCCAGGAACTGGTGGTCGGTGAGCCACCCGCGCTCCTTCACCAGCCCGCCATAGAGGAACGGCACGATGGCAAGCCCGCTGCCGAAGACGAACGAGCCCGCGTAGAGGAAGAAGCCGAAGATCCGCCCGAGCATCCCCACATCCGCGCCCGCCACCGCGAGCGGTGCGGCGGGCAACGCCACCGCGGCCAGTCGCCGGGGCGCCCAGCGGCGGGGCGGCGCCTTCGCCAGCCACACGACGACGCCGGCCGCCAGGAAGAGCCAGACGATCTCCGACTCCGTGACGATCGTTACCGCGGCGGAGACGAGGTACACCGCCCAGCGGAGCCGGTCCGCGCCGATGGAGCTGCGGGTGAGCCTGCAGGCGCTGTGGGCGATGATCCCGATCACCGCCGCGCCTACCGCGTAGAAGACGGCCTGCACCCAGGCGAGCCCGCCGTACGCCACGTACGCCCACCCCAGCGCCACCACCATCAGGAACGACGGGAGGACGAAGGCAAGGCTCACGAGCGTGGCGCCCTGCACCCCGTAGTGCACGAATCCGAGGTAGGTGGCGAGCTGCGCCGCGAGCGGCCCGGGCGCGAGCTGGGAGAGCGCGAGCCCGTCCCGGTACTCGTCGGCGGGGATCCACCGGCGCTGCTCCACCAGGTCGCGCCGCATGTACTCGATCAGCGCCACCGGCCCCCCGAACCCGATGGTGCCCAGCCGCAGGAAATACCTCACCAGCTCCCACAGCGAGTAAGGCACCGGTTCGGCGCTCCCGGCACCGGCCTCCGTCGGCGTCTCGTCCGCCTCGGCCACGCTCATCGGCCGAATGCCATGGATCGCGCCGAACCGCCGGCGGCAGCTCCCTCGTAGACCACGGCCGCCGCCGCGGCGTCCTGCAGCGCGATGCCGGTGGAGTCGAACACGGTGATCTCGTCGTCGCCGATCCGCCCCGGCCGCAGCCTCGCCACCACCTCTCCCAGGTCGGCGTGGACATCCGCGAGGGTGAGCGCTCCCGCCCGCAGCGCGTGGTGCAGGTCACCCATGCGAGCGCACTGGTCGCGCAGGTCCGTGACCACGCGCGCCCGGGCCAGGAGCGCCGGGTGCAGCTCCCGCTTGGCCTCGCTGTCCACCCCTACGCCGGCCACGAACGTGCCCGGACCCACGTCGTCCGGCCCCAGCACGAACTCGCGCGACGTGGTGCAGGTGACGACCACGTCGGCCCCCCGCGCGGCCGAGGCCACGTCCGGCCGGGCCACCACCTCGATCTCCAGCTCGGCCGCCATCTCCCGGCAGAACGCCCGGGCGCGTTCCGGGTCGAGGTCGAACGCCGCCACCTGGCGAAGCGGCAGCACGGCGGCCAGCGCGCGCAGCTGGTGGCGGCTCTGCATTCCGCACCCGATCACCGCGGCCACCGTGGCGCCGGCCCGGGCCAGGACGCGCGCGGCGACCGCGGTGGCGGCGGCCGTGCGGAGCGCCGTCAGCTCCATGGTGTCGATCACGGCGAGCACGCGGCCGTCGCAGCCGTCGCAGAGCATCACCACCCCCTGGATGGTGGGCAGTCCCCGCCCGGCGTTCACGGGGAAGTTGCCGTTGATCTTCCCCGCGAAGTACACCCGGCCGCTCCACGCCAGCAGCCCCGCCTTGCCGTGAAAGGAGCCGCCTTCGGCGTGAACCGCCAGCGTGGCCGGCGGCTGCGCCTTTCCTTCGCCCAGCAGGCGGAAGGCGGCCTCCACGGCGTCGATGCAGCGGGGCACCGGCAGCAGCCGGACCACGTCGGAGCGGGTGAGCAGGAGGGTCTCCATGATCGCCAGCCTTCCGGGATTGCGGTGAACGACCGGGGTGAGCGATGGCGGCAGCGCGCCGGCCTCAGCCACTCGCCGCGATTCCGCCGGGGCGAACGGGTACGGCCGGGTGCGGCGCGAAGGCCGGTTCACTCCCCGGTGGGAGGAGGGGTGAAGGACGCGTACAGGGTGTCGAAGAGCGCGGCGCCGGCCTGGAGCCGCCGCTCGTCGTCCGGTTCCGACCGGGCGATCCCGGCCAGCAGGAGCTCGACGCCGGCGGTTTCGGGGCGGCCGAACTTGCCGTCCTTCAGGTCGATGTCGTGCACCACGGCGGCGACCGCGGCGAGCGCCGCGTCGTCCTCCAGCCCGAGCCGGTCGAGGAGCACCTCGAAGGTGCAGCGGTCGCCCTCGTGCGTGAACTCGCCCTCGTACATGTCGAAGCGGATCTCCCCCGGCGCGGGGCGGTGGCGCGCCTCGGCGACGAAGCGGAACGTGGCCGCGGGGTCCACGAAGCGGCGGATCAGCCACGCGCTCGCGATGCGGTCGACGAACACGCCCGCGCGCGTGACCCAGGTGCGGCCGCGCAGCTCCGCGCGAGCCACCGATATGCCCTCGGCCGGAGACTCGGCGCGCCGCAGCCGCGACTCCAGCGCCGCGAAGGCGGCCTCCGCGTCGCGCCGGGCGGACGCGCCGTGGTAGTCGATGGCGGCCGTCTCCTCGAAGCGCTTCCGCAGCTTCGCCAGCCCCGCGGAAATGGACCTGGCGCCCTCCGCGTCCGCCTCGACGGTGCGGGCGAGCCCGCCCGCTTCCCGCGCCAGCTCGGCGTAGTCCTCGTCCCGCGCCGCGCGGAACAGGGCCTGGACCTGCGCGTCGGTCAGCCCGGCGGCGAGGCGGACCTCGGCAACGACCGCATCTCCCCCCTCGTCCACGATCTCGCGCAGCAGCCACGCGAAATCCTCGCGCGCCTGCTCACTGTTCGGGAGCACGTAGACCGAGTTCTTCACCGGCACCGCGCCCAGGCGCTGCAAGCGGCGCCAGACCTTCACGCGCAGGTATGCCGGCTTGGGCGGGATCTGGTGGATCAGGAAGAGCCACGGGGCGCGCTCCCCTTCCTCGCGGCGTTCCGAAGTCGATGTCTGCACGCTGGTCACGGCTCCATGATCCGCAGCACGGGGCGGCCGTTCAGGTTCTGGAGGGGGAGGTAGACGAGGTGCGTGGCCGGGTCGACGGCGACCGTGTGCGCGTGCGGCATCCGGATGTCGCCCTCGTGGACGAGGTCCCGCCCCCGCGCGCGGAAGACGGAGACGGTGCCGGATTCCGAGGCGACGTAGAGCCGGCCGAGCCCGGAGTCGAAGGCGAGGACGTCCGGGTCGTCTCCCACCGGGTGCGTCGAGATCACCCGCATCGTCTGCAGATCGACGACGAGCAGCGTGGCGTCGCCCTCGTTCGCCACGAACATCAGCCGCCGCCGGGGATCGATGGAGAGCCCGTGCGGATGCCGTGCACCGTCGAGCGGATACCTGCCCACGATGCTGTCCGCGCGGGGATCGAGCGCGACCACCTCGTCGCGCGTCTGCACGGCCACCCAGACGCAGCCCCCGCCTGGATCGTAGACCGTGTTCCCGGCCTCGCCGCCGAGTGCCACCGTCGCCACCACGCGGTCCGTCCGCCCGTCGACGACCAGCTCTCGCCCGGCGGAGGATTCGTCGGAGACGTAGATGCGCCGCACCGCGGGCGCGTAGGCGATCCCGTCCGGATAGCCGATCGGCCCCGGTCGTGCCCGCACCTGCAGCGTCCCCGCGTCGAGCACCGCCACCTGCCGTCCTCCCGTGACCGCAGCGTACACCTTGCCGAGCTCCGGGACGGCCCACACGCCGTGGACGGACGCGAACCCGGGCAGGTCGGCGATCACCCGGCGCGCCCGCGTGTCGAAGACCAGCAGGGTGCCGGCGTTCATGTGCGCCACGTAGAGGCGCCCGGCCGCCGTGTCCACGGCCTGGTAGTCGAAGCGCACCGCCGGTCCCGGAAGCGCCACGTCGGCCACCGTCCGGAGCGGCGGCCCCTGCTTCCGTGACGCGGTGTCGGCCGGCAGCGTGCCCGTCTCCGATACGACGGCGCCCGCGCCGCAGTCCGGCGGCGGCGCGGGATCCGAGCCTCGGACGGAGCCGCAGCCGACGCCGGCCAGGAGCACCATCGTTCCAGCTCGCGTGAGGGCCCGCCAGCGATCGAGGAGTGGCATGATCCTCTCCGGAGGACGTCGCCGTCGCGCGCGCACCTGGCGAATGGGCAGTATCGTGATCTGGCATGCTGTTTCACGCGCTGTAACAACTGTATCACCAAGCGTTCGCCGGATCAAGGAAATCGTTCCGAGGGCCGGACTCCGGGATCGAGGAGGGGATCGGGATGGGAGACAGGATCGCGCTCTCATCTACTTCCAGCCGACCGGCGGCGGCCGCGCCGCGATCATGGGCGACTTCGTGATGACCGCCGCCGAGGTGAACCCCGTCATCCGCGCGCTGCGCGACAAGGGGATCGAGGTCACGGCGCTGGACTCCCACCTGCTGGGCGAGCAGCCGCGCCTCGTCTTCATGCACTTCTGGGCGAACGACGACGCGGTGAACCTGGCCCGCGGCTGCGCGCCGCACTCGCGCGGATGAGCGTGCGGTAGGCGTCCGCCGCTCCATCGCTTTCATGGGGCGGGAGCGGGGCAGGTCCGATGTGGAACAGGTGTCCCTACGGGGGCCGTCGTGGCGATGGGCGGCGCGTGTACTTCACGTGCAAGTGCCTGTCGCCACAGCTTTTGCAGCGTTTGCGGGCGTGGCGGCGCCACGGCGTGAGCCATGCAGAGGTGTTGTCCGGTCCGGCAGCACCGGTGCGGCGGTGAAGGGCGCACCCGGCAGATCATGCGCAGTTCCCTCAGTTGTTTCCCCCTCCCGAGAGGTCCCCATGACCACCTACCTGGACCGGTACGACGTGGCGGTGATCGGCACCGGCTTCGGCGGCACCATGACGGCGCTGACCGTGGCCGACACCTTCAAGTGCCGCGGCAAGGGCGAGTCGATCCTGATGCTGGAGCGCGGCACCTGGTGGAGCACGCCGGTCGGCACCGTGCAGGATCCCGAGGTGAAGACGCCGCAGTTCCTGCGGGACAACGGCCAGCCGGTGCAGTACTGGTCGTCGGTGGACCACTTCCGCGGCGCCGTCGACCTCCTGCTGCGCTGCTTCCGCCGCAAGGGGAACGAGGACGGGGTGTTCGAGCTGACGCGCTTCGGGACCAACGGCTTCCTGGGCTTCGGGGGAAGGAGCGACGGTGTCTCCATCCTGCGCGCCTGCGGCGTGGGCGGCGGGTCGCTGGTGTACGCGAACGTCACCATCCGCCCGCCGGAGCTCATCTTCGACGACCCGCGCTGGCCGGCGTGGTCGAAGCCCGAGCGGGACTGGTACTTCGAGCTGGCCCGCGACTCCATCGGCCACGGCGTGCTGTGGGCACGGTCCAAGCGGAAGGGCGCCTCGCCCGACGACCTGAAGAAGGTCAACGTCAACCCGGGCCTCAGCAACATCGCCACACGCACCATCCTGCTCGATCCGCACTTCGAGATCGTGCAGAACCCCGACGAGCCGGCCCATCCCGTCCGCCGCGTCGACGCGCACGGACCCGCGCCCGACCCGCAGCACCAGAACTGGATCGACCGGGCGCGCGTGTTCCAGAACGCGATGGCCGGGATCACCGGCGACTACGGCACCGTCGACTCGTCGATCAGCAACATCGAGTCGCACCCGATGCAGCCGGAGCCCGCGCCGGTGAACTTCTGCGAGCGCCAGGGCCGCTGCATCGTGGGGTGCCTGCCGGGCGCGCGCTTCACCTTGAACAAGCAGCTCATGCGCGCCTCGCTGGGCGGCACGCCCAAGCCCGACGGCACGCCGGTGAAGCCGTTCTACGACCGGCTTCACGTCCGCGCGCTCGCCGAGGTGGACGTGATCGAGGAGCTGGCCACGGGCGGCTACCGGATCCACTACGTCGTCCGCGACGCCGAGAAGCCCACCCGGGTGACGCGCCTGATGGTCGAGGCGAAGCGCGTGGTGGTGGCGGCCGGGTGCGTGGGAACGAACGAGATCATGCTGCGCAGCCGCGACCGCGGCACGCTGAAGAACCTCAGCCCGCGGCTGGGCTACGGCTTCTCGACGAACGGCGACTACCTCGGGTTCGTCGAGGACACCGAGAAGCACGTGAACCTCACCCGCGGCCCGATCACCACCTCGTTCGGGCACTTCAACACCCCGCAGTCGGCGATCACCGGCGGCCCCGCGCCGAACCCGGCGCAGTTCCACACCATCGAGGACAACGGCATCCCGCGGCCGTTCGCCACGCTGGTGGGGGCCGGCATCCCCCTGCTGCGCTCGCTCGCGAACGGGCGGCGTCCGTGGTACCTGGTGCTGAAGGCTGCACTCTTCTACGGGGTGAAGTACGTCGCGCGGATGTGGCGCGGGATCTGGACCGATCACACGCGCCGCAGCGAGTTCTTCGAGTCCGAGGACGAGCGGCTGAGCCGGATGATGTGCGTGGCGGGAATCGGGCGCGACGAGGCCCGGGGCGAGTTCCGGCTGGGCGGGCGGGGCCAGTCCACGCTGCGGGTGCGGCGCGACGACGGGAAGCCCTTCCACGAAGACCCGATCTACCGGTCCATGAAGGCGTCGCTGGACCGCTTCGCCGAGGTGCTCACCGGGAAGAAGGGGAGCACCTTCCTGAGCCCGTTCCTGAACGACGCCGCCGACGCGCTCAAGGCCAAGTCGGTCTCGCTGAGCCACCCGCTGGGCGGATGCCGGATCGCGCAGGGCGCCGCGGAGGGCGTCGTGGACGAGTACGGCCGCGTGTTCGACACCTCGAAGTCGGGGCCGAACGCCGTCCACGCCGGGCTCTACATCGCCGACGGCGCGATCGTGCCCACGTCGCTGGGCGTCAATCCATCGCTCACCATCGCGGCGCTGGCTCTCCGCTGCGCGGACCGGATCGTCGAAGAGCTCGACCCCGCCGGTGATCCGTCCGCATGCCGGCAGGTGGGCCCGATCTTCAGCGTGGTGGGCGAGGAGGTGCCGGTGCTTCCGGGCGCGTGAATCCAGCAGCCCTCTCGAGGAGAGCGGCACGGATCGACACAGGCCGGGCCCCGCGGCTTCGATGCCGCGGGGCCCTGATATCGAATCTGCGGATTGATTGTGCAATCAGACCAACAGAATGGCTCACACGGAGGGAACGGAGGAAACGGAGGATGATGAGAAAACCCTCCGTTTCCTCCGTTCCCTCCGTGTGAGACTATTCTCGTCAGATCCAATCGAATGCACGGCCATTCGTTCAATCCGGTATGACGGCCGGGCTCACCCGACGTGGTCGGCGTGCTTCCGGCCGCGAGCGGCTCGCCACGTCGCGGCCACGAGCCAGACCAGGAACGCCAGGTTCAGCACCAGCGCCGGGAGGGCGGCGCCGCGTGCGGTGCGGACCGGCAGGAGGATCAGGCAGTACGCGCTGACGAGCGCCGCGGCGAGCGCGCTCGCGCGGAGCGCCCACCCCTGGCCGCGTGCGATTCCGTGGCTCGCGACCAGGTGGGTGAGCCCGGAGCCGAGCAGGATGACGCCGTTCGTGACCAGCGCGGCGAAACGGAAATCGTACGGCTTGCCCTGCCGCACCTTCGCGCCGATCACGGCCAGGAGATGCCCGCCGCCGCCGTAGACCATCAGCAGGCCGAGCACCAGGGCCGCAACCGCCAGCACTCGCCAGCCGACGCTCTTCCGCGACACGGGGACCGGCTGGACCTGCGGGGTGTCGATCGTTCGTTGCATGGCTCGCCTCGCTGGTTCAGGCATCCCGCCGGCGCCCGGCTCACCGGCTCATGCCGGCTGCCGCAATTGATTGTGCATTCCGATCGGATGTCATTCCGAGCGGCGCCGCTGCTCCGAATCTTCAATCGCGCTGATGCCGGGCGGCGTCCGAGGAATCTGTGGCATGCGTCCGAGCGACAGGCGGCCTGTGGCTCGGGAGCCGGCTACAGATTCCTCAGGCGCCACGGCTCCGGCATGGAAGACAGGGCGGCGCAGCGCCTTCGGAATGACATGCCTATGCCGATTCCTTCCTCCAATGCACAGTTGATCCGGCAATTCGGTATCAGTAGCGGAGCGTGTAAGCGACCTTGAGAAGGAGCTGGGCGGACTGGCGCTCCCACCGCCGGATGCCGGTGTCCGGCTCCTCGACGTCGCGCAGGTTGTGGTTGTAGACGACGAAGAGGTCCCCGAGCGGGCTGAAGCTCCAGCGCAGCCGGGTGTTGGCGCCCAGCGAGCGGCTCTCGGAATCGTACTGTACGAAGCCGTTCACCTGCAGGTCCGGACTGACGTTCAGCCGCAGGCGCGTTCCCACCAGGTCGGCGGTGAAGCGGCCGCCCGGTAGCCGGCCGATGTTCCGCTCCCCCTCCAGCTCCACGGTGACCAGCGGCGACGGGTGCCACGCCGCCTCCAGCTCGAGCTGGTGCAGCCGGCCGCCGTAGAATCCCCCGAACCACCAGGTCGCCTGCCCGGAGAGCCGCCGCTTGGCCGCCGTGCCCGCCTCCAGCCGGTAGCGCGTCCAGCGGTACGTGCCGGCGGGGACCACCACGCCGTCCGCCACCTCGAACGGCTCGTCCAGCCGCTCGCCCACGGGCACCCAGTTGGCTTCGAAGCGGTCGCCGCTCTCCAGCCGCCAGTTCACCGGCGCCGTGAACACCTCGTAGCTCTGCCAGCGTCCGGACAGGTCCGTCACGTAGAGCGTCTCGAGCTCGTAGAACATCTGCCGCACCCACCCCCAGTCGGGGCGCGGGCTGTACTCCAGGCTGAACGAGGCGATGTTCACGCCGGGCCGGGGGACGAAGCCCAGCGAGGGCTGGAAGCCGTCGCCGACGCGCTTGAAGGTGAGCGCCACGTCCCACAGGTCGTTCGGGTAGTCGACCTTGATCCCCGCCGCGGTTCGGTCACCCGCGAGCCCCTCGCGGCCCATCGCCAATCCCCAGATCCCCACCAGAAAGTTCTTGTCGCCGCGGAAGCGCGAGGTCTGGTAGGTGAAGTCGCCGCCCGCCAGCCAGCTGCCGGCGCGCCCCTGCGGGTCGCCGAAGGTGGCGATCACGCCGGCCGACGACTCGCGCAGCAGGTTCTGCCGCACGCGCACCACGCCCATGGTGGCGTCCGGCACCAGCGTTCCGCGCGTCGAGTCCGGCAGCAGCCCGCGCACCGCGCCGGTGCGGACCGCCAGCGCGCCCAGGCTGGTGCCTCCCTCGCGGCCGTTCAGCTTGACGCCCGCGCGGAGCGGCACCTCGCGCCCTTCGAACAGCCCGATGCGGCGGCTGAAGAAGGGGATCACGTCCGTGCCCATCCCCAGCCCGAACTCGAAGACGTCGGCGCCCTCCAGGAAGAAGGTGCGCTTCTCGGGGAAGAAGAGGGGGAAGCGCGTCAGGTTGGTGCGCCGGGTGTCGACCTCCGTCTCCGCGAAGTCGGTGTTGACGGTGAGCGAGGCGAGGAGATTGGTGCCCAGCCGCTGGGTCGCGTCCAGGCTCGGCTCCGCGCGGCTCCGCAGCCGCGCGCCGGGACCGGCCTCGCCCGCGCCGGCGGTGAGCGAAGGGCGGACGCCGAGGCCGAGCCCCAGCGAGAACGTCGGCAGCCCGGTCAGCAGCCCCGCGCGGCTGGTCTGCGTCACCTCGTAGTCGCGCGCGGGGCTGGCCCAGCGGTCGGTCTCCTGCAGCGCCTGGACGCGCCGCTGCACGTTGAAGCCCCAGGCGTCGAGTCCCCGGCCGAAGATGAGGGTCTTCACGGGGATGCGGATCTCGGCCGACCATCCGGACGAGGTGCGCGCGGTGGCCGCCTCCCACACGCCGTCCCAGTCGGCGTTCTCGTCCTCGCCGCCGCCGGAGACCAGCGCGTCGTAGCGCGCCCCGTCGGGATTCACGGCGAAGACGTACCCCGACCGACCGTCGAGAAAGGTGTCCAGCACCAGCCGGACGTGGTCCTCGCTGGAGAAGGACGCGTCGCGCTGCCGGGCGAAGCTCACCAGGCCGGCCGGGTCGGCGTACCGCGCGTTGATTCCGAAAACGAGGGCGTCGGCGTCCGCCAGCACGCGGACCACGGTGCGCCCGGCGGGAACACCGCCCTCGCGCGGCTCGAGCTCGGTGAGGGCGGGGATGGAGTCGGCTTCACGCCACGCGGTCTCGTCCAGCCTCCCGTCGAGCGCGAGCCCGGCGGGGAGCGCGCCGGCGCGGAGCGAGGGACGGGCCGGCGCGGCGGTCTGCGCGGCCAGGGTGGTGGAGATGAGGAGCCCGGCGGCGGCCAGGCGCATGGAGACGAAGCGAGGAACCACGGGATCCTCTTCCGGCACGCGGTGAGCCGGGAGCGCATGCCTGCCGCGCCCGGGCCGACCTGGGGTGATCGCGGGCGCCGACCGTCGGCCAGCCGGGTTCGCGATCCAGATAGTCTCCCGCGGCGCGAAAACCTTACGCGCGCAGCTCGGCGCGCAGCGCTTCGAGCCGGGACACCTCCCCACGCAGGCGCCGGTGCAGGCGGAAGGTCCAGGCGAGGAGCGCGGCCAGCAGCAGCGCGGGAAGCCACCACGCCGCGATGAACACGGGCGCGGTGAGCGCCTCGCGGTGGATGCGGAAGCCGTCGATCCACCAGGGCACCAGGAAGGCGAGCTCCAGCGCCACCACGACCCAGGCGAAGTGGATGGCCCGGAGTTGTCGGACGCGGCCGCGCAGCGACAGTTCCACGAAGGCGGCGGTGGCCTCTCCGCCCGACGGCCTGTTCCGGCGCTGCACCAGCCGGATCGCCAGCGCCAGCACGATCAGGCTGGCCACCGCCACGGCGCGCACGATGTCCTCGCGTTCCGGGGTGTGCAGCAGCGCGGCGGCCAGTCCTGCGACCGCCAGGGCGGCCAGGGCGATCTCGGCCGCCGCGGCGCGGCGTACGCGACGAGTTTCGGACGCGACGAGCTCCCGCGCGTCGGGAAGCGGCCCGGCATCCGCCTGCCAGTCGCTCCGCCAGCTCTCCCAATCGCTCTCGGGCTGCGTCATCCCCCGGCCTCCAGCAGCTCCCGCAGCGCGGCTCTCCCGCGGGAGAGCCGCACCGCGACGTTGTTCTCCGTCGTCCCCACCACCTCGGCGATCTCCGCGTGAGAGAGCCCCTCCAGCGACAGCGTCACCGCCTGGCGCTGCGGCTCGGGGAGGCGGCGCACCGCGTCCAGCAGACGCTCGTGGCGGCGCGATCTCGCCAGCTCCGCGTCGGGTCCGGGGCGCGGGTCCGCGAGCGTGGGCGGCAGCTCGGCGGAGGGATTCCGCCGCTGCCGCGCGCGGAAGGTGAGGCCGCGGTTGTGGCCGACCCGGTACACGAACGTGCGCAGGGAGCACTCCCCGCGAAAGCGGGGGAGCGCCCGCCAGAGCGCCACCCAGATCTCCTGCAGCAGGTCGTCCCGGTCCGCCGGCTCGGCCGCGTAGACCGCGGCGAGGCGCGCGAGGGCCGCGCCGTGCTCCCGCACGACCTCGTCGAACCGCCGGGCCGGGCCCGCGACGTCTTGCATGCGCGGAAACAGGACGAGAGCTCCGGGGCCGGACGGCCCGCGACACGCCGTTCACAAGGGAAAGCTTCCCCACCCGCAGCGGCTGGCGCAAGCTTTTCGCGGATCGCCGCGGTGATGCCTTCCGCATCCAGGGGAGGGGTGACTACGGATCAGAAGCTCGGGCGTTCGAATCTCTCCGGGCGCGCCTCATACCGAATCTGCGGATTCATTGTGCAATCAGACCAACAGAATGACTCACACGGAGGAAACGGAGGAACGGAGGATGATGAGTAAATCCTCCGTTTCCTCCGTTCCCTCCGTGTGAGTCATTCTCATGACCGAATCTCCCGTCCCGCAGGAGGAACGAGAGAAGGGGCCGCCGGCGCGATGCCGGCGGCCCCGTCCTGGTTTCGAGCGCCCCCGAGGGCTCGCGCGGGCTACTGCGGGGGCGCCACTACGATGTAGGTGGTATCGGTCCCGTAGAACTGCGGCTGGTACCAGTCGCTCCCGCACTGCCAGTACGAGACCCCGTTGACGATGGTCTCGACGCACGACCCCGGAAGCGTGGTGTAGACATCGCCGTAGCTGGCCGCCCCGTAGCCGATGGCCGCCGCGGCGCCCAGCGCCGCCGTCGCCGCGAGAGGATGGTCGCAGCAGCCGTAGTCGTTGTCCCACCAGCCGCCGTCGTCGATGTCGATGTCACGGTCGATGTTGATGTCGCCCGTGTTGAAGTCTCCCCTGTTGAAGTCTCCCCTGTTGATGTCGCCGCGGTCGGGGCGGTCGGGCCGCTCGGGACGCTGCGGACGCTCGGGGCGTGCCGGACGCTCGGGGCGGGCCGGGCGCTCGGGCCGGCTGGGCCTCTGGTTGCCGAAGGCGCCGCTGCCGAACGACGGGCGGGACGATCCCCGGTCGAAGCTGGGGCGCGAGGGACGCGCGCTTACCGAGCTGCGCGCCGTGCTCCGCGCGAACCCCCCGCCGCCGCTGCGGAACCCGCCCCCGCCACCGCCCCGGAATCCCCCGCCGCCACGGCCTCCGCCGCCGCCGCCGCGGAACCCACCACCGCCACGCCCGCCGCCGCCGCCGCGCCGCTGCGCCGCGAGGTCCGACACCTCGAGGTGGACGAGCAGGAGGGTGGCGAAGACCACCACCAGCCACCGCGCGAGCTTCATCATCTCTCCCTCCTTCACTGCTGTCCCAGTGCGTACGCCGGACGCATCTGGCTGAACGGGATGGCGCGGGCGTCCGGCGGCGCCACGAAGGTGAACGAGTCCCTGCCGTACGACGGCGCCAGGTTCCAGGTGTAGGTGGCCGTGTACTGGGGCCGCGCGGGGTCGTTGAGCGTGTTCAGCACCAGCTTGCGCGGGAGCGGGTGCTCGCCCTTCTGGATCCACACCTCCCAGTCCAGGCCGTTCTGGCGGAAGGCGTAGTGCTCGCAGGTCACGCCGCCCACGGCGCTGGGCCCGATGTCGCGCGCGCCGCGGATCTCGGACAGCGGCGCGTTGGGCGTGCCCCAGCGGAACAGGTCCACCAGCGGCAGCTCGATGTTGAACCGGTCCTCGAGGGTATCGGCCAGCTGGATGATGCTGGGGGGGGCCGGGGCGCTGGCGTAGTAGCGCAGCTTGGGCGCCCACACGGTGAAGGTCGTCCCGTCGTACAGCAGGAGCCGCTGCTGCCGGTCGCCGTCGATGGCCACGCGCAGGCGGTTGGGGCGCACCGCCACCAGGTCGGCGGTGCCCGAGGTCTGCACCTTCTGGCCGTCGGGAAGGACGTCCTCCTTGGTGATGGTGGCGTTCACCTGCATCTCGGTCAGCTGGGCCAGGTACTGGCCCATCCGCCCGAGCGCGTTGGTCGCGGCCGTGTCCATCACCGCCTGCTGGCCGGCTGCCCGGCCCCCGCCGAGCACCGTGCCGGCCAGCGCCAGCGCGATGGCAGCTCTGGTCCGGTGTTTCATCATCGTCTTCCTCCTCCCGGGGTTGAACCGCGCCGTCGGGCCACCCGGCCGGGCGTCGGCTGCATCTCAAGCTAAGGCAGCCATTTACAGGTGATAGGAGGCTCTTGCCCCCGCCCGTCCGTCCCGGGTCTCCGGCCAGCGGACGAGGGGCTGGGGAGATCACAGGAGCAGCTCGGCCATCCGCGACAGCACCTCGCTCAGCGGCATCAGCAGGAGCAGCAGGGGGATGAAGGGGAGGAGCGCCCACGCCGCCAGCGTGAGCAGGTCCCTCACCCCCACCGGCACCAGCACCTGGCCGCGCACGTTGGCGACGATGGAGTAGAGGTCGGTGGTGGCCGAGAAGTCCTGCACCTCCAGGGCGCCGGGGTCCACCGCGTCGGCCGGGCGGATCCAGCGCTCCTCGAAGCGTCGGCCCAGCGCGCCGGCCAGCGCGCCGTAGTCCAGCGTCCCGCGCAGCCGCGCCCGGTGCAGCGGCCACGCGAACACCAGCAGCGGCGCGGCGAACAGCGCCAGCGCCAGCGCGGGCGCCACCGCGACGGTGGCCACGCTCCCCAGCCGGGGCGCGGGATCGGTGTGCGCCAGGATCTCGCCGGCCAGCGTGCCCGACACCACGGTGCCGATGGCCAGCGCCACCGGCGCGAAGGCGCGCAGCGACACCGCCACGAAGCGCAGCCCGCCCGCCAGGTCGGGGTGCGACGGGACCAGCCGCAGCGGGAGCCGGCTGGCGCCCCACAGCAGCCGCGCCCACACCGCCACCCGCCAGAGCCACCCCAGCAGGCAGAGGAGGAAGAGCGGCTGGCTGACCAGCACCCGCCACCACCCCGCGGCCGAGATGGCGCCCCCCGGGGCCACCCACCCCGCGCCGGCGTGGGGGTACACCACGCCGGCCAGCAGCGCCGTGGCCAGGTACGCCGCCACGGGAAGCGCCACCTCCTCGCCGCGGCCGTCCAGCAGCCGCCGGGCGCGGGCCACCAGCGCGTCCCAGCGCGCGCGGTCGGCGCCGGCGATCAGCCCGCTGCCGGTGAAGTGGCGGACGATCGAGGCCAGCTGCGGGAGGCACCACGGCTCGGCGCCCACCAGCAGGGGGATGGCGGCCAGGTAGCGGGCGTGCGCGGCCACGTCGCGCAGGAAGAGCGGGCGGGCGGAGGGCCCGGCCGTCCACGGAAGCGAGGAGAGGACCAGCAGCGGGAGCCACGCCACGGCGGCCGCCGCGGCCGCTCGGCGCCACGCCAGGCGCCGGGCCTCGGCCGGGCAGTGCAGCGCGGCGCGCAGCCGCGGCAGCGGCCCCGCGTCGAACGGGTATCCGGGCGACGGTTCGCGCGGGTGACCGGCGTCCGCCCCGGCCGTCGCATGGTCTCGCGGCTGCATCGAGTCACGCCTCCGGGGTTTCACCTGCCGCGGCGCGGTGGGGCGACGCCTTCGCGTTCGGAACACCGGCTGCAGGCGCGCGCCAGGGATCCGTGGATCCGGTCCACCGATACGTCCGGCGCGCCACGCGTGGGGCAGGACGTCACCCTCCCGCCACTCTCGTCTCCCTCTCCCCGGGCCACGGCCGCGGTTCGCCACGCCGCGGCCGATGCGGGTCACCCGCCGTGGACGTGCGTTCCGCCGGCCTGCCATTCGGTGACCCGCGGCGGCGGCCAGGCGTGCGACGGCATCACCGGGCCCTCCACGCCCAGCGGCTTGTCCGCGGCGGGGGCGACCGTGCCGCCCGGGCGCAGGAAGTCGTAGACGCGGACCGCCGCCAGCATCCCCGCGACGGGCCCGGCCCAGTAGACCCAGTGGCCGGTCCACGGGCCGCCGGCCAGCGCCGGCCCCAGCGAGCGCGCGGGGTTCAGCGACGGGCCGGTGAGCGGGCCGCCCACCATCACCCCGAATCCCACCGCCAGGCCGGCCGCCAGCCCCGCGAACCCGGGCGCCACCCGCTCGTCGGTGGTGACGGCCACGATCACGAACATCAGCAGGAACGACAGGAGCCACTCCACCGCGAACGAGCGCGCCTCGCCCAGCGCGGGAAGGGTGGCGCCCAGGCCGCCCACCATCCCCAGCACGGCCCGCAGCGCCAGCGACGCCGCGGTGGCGCCGGCGCACTGGGCCACCACGTACGCGGCCACGTCGCCGCGCGGGAAGCGGCCGATGGACCACAGCGCCACCGTGACCGCCGGGTTTATGTGCGCGCCGGAGACGTGGCCCAGCGCATAGGCCATCGCCGCCACCACGCCGCCGAAGGCCAGCGACACGCCCACGGGCCCCAGCGAGCCGCGCGTCCCCGCATCGACCATGGCGGCGCCGGTGCCCACCAGCACCAGCGCGAAGGTGCCGACGGCCTCGGCGGCCGCCCGGCGCGGCAGGCTCCTCATCGGCGGAATGCGTTCCATCGCGGCCTCCGTGCGAATCGATCGACAGGACGAAGGGTAGCGCCGGCGCGCTTCTCCGCCGGCGTGGAGGAGGGAAGCGGCTCCCGGCGCCGGGCGGAGGGCGCCGCGCCGGGAAGCTTCCCGCCCCGGGGCGTCAGGGCGTGACCTGGATGGTGACGGTGTCGGCCTTGCCGTCGCTGCGCGCCACGATCACCCCCGTGCCCGCCGCCACGCCGCTGACCAGCGCGCTGCGCGAGGTGGTGGAGATCAGCGTGAGGATCGACGGGGTCAGGCTGGTGAACTCGATGGGCGGGGGATTGGCGGCCGAGGTGCCGGTCAGCACGTACGCGTTCCCGTAGCGGTCGCGCGCGTCGGTCACCAGCACCCGCGTGGTGTCGCCGTGCACGATCGAGGCGCGCGAGGCGACGGTCAGCGACCCCACCACCGAGTCGGGGAACACCACCACGTCGTTGCGGTCCAGAACGTTGGTGCCGTCGACCGTGGCCACCACCTCCTGGATCCCCGCGATGGTGCCCAGCGTCCACGTGCCGCGCACCGACCCGTCGGCGTCGGTGTCCGAGGCGTCGGCCGCCACCGAGCCGCTTCCCTGCGCGGTCGACCAGATCACGCCGGCGCCCTCCACCGGCAGCCCGGCCACGTCGGTGACCAGGGCCCCTACGCGGGTGTCGTGGCCGGCGCGCAGCACGCGGTCGCCGCCCCCCTGGGTGAACTGCACCAGTGTGCGGATGGCGTGGGCCCGTTGCTCGGGCGTGAGGTTGGAGAAGTCATCGTCGCCGCACGCGGCCATCATGGCCAGGCCGACGACGGCGGCGGCGATTACGCCGCCCAGGCGTAGCCGGTGGGTCTGCATGTGCCCCCCTCCCTTCGGTGGTGTCCGATCTGCTTCCCGGAATACGCCCGGTGCGGGGTCGCGCGAGGCGTCGCGCGGCACCACGTCCAGGTCGCCCCGTAAGATCGGGCCACCCACGGGACGGAGGATTGGATATCGTTGCCGGGGAAGGATTTCCACCCCGATCCGCCATCCCCCGCCGGCCGGTCGTCCCCTTCTTCCAGGATCGATCGCGCGCTCCCGATGGCCCTCATCCCGAGCGGCGCTGGAAGATTTCTGCGCCGGACGGGAGAGATCGCCGGCCTGCCGGGCAATCTCACCCTCCTCCCAGGCTCCGGCGTGGGCCTCGGCGCTCTCAACTGCGTCATCAGATGGTGATTACTGTGCTGGCAAAGCTGGCGGCGCGGCGACCCCGACCGGCAGGCGCGCGCTGCCGTGACGCGGGGATGCGGCGGAGATTGGCGCTTCGAGGAGATCGAGGTGCGACGGCGGACGGACTTCGCGGCGCGGATGGAGATCGAGGTGGGGAGATCGAGTGGGGAGCGGTGTTCGAAATCGACGTGCCGGAAATTTCCGGCATGTCGGATCGGATGCGAGAGGGGAGGAGCCAGGCCGATCGTCATCCGGCAAGGGGCCGGCGGGCACGGCCGAGCGCTGGCCCTGCACCGATCTCCCCTGATGACGCAGTTGGCGATCTGGCGCCGCGCTACCTGAGCCGGGGCCCGGGACGACGTCCGTGGCGGCGACACGCACGGAGGCACGGAGAACCGGCCGCGGTCCTCCGTGCCTCCCCGTGATCCGGCCGCGGGCATCGCGCCGGGAATCGCAGTGTCCCCGGATCAGTACGGCATCCCGAAGGTGACGTAGATGATCCCGCGTTCGCCGTGCGCGTAGGCGATGGTGCCCGAGTGGCCCAGCGTCCGCAGCGACACGCCCCCGCCGAAGCCCGCGTGCCAGCCGCCGGGCGAGTCGCCGTCCAGCATCACGCGCCCGGCGTCGGCCAGCCCGAACGCGCCCAGGTGCACCCGCGCCAGCCCCAGGTTCACGTAGGCGATCCGCGCGCGCAGCTCGGCCGAGCCGTACAGCGCCAGGTCGCCGCGAAAGCGCTGCCAGGGAAAGCCGCGCAGGTTGCCGGGCCCGCCCACGAACGCCGACTCCTGGAAGGGATAGTCGCCCATGGCCACCTGCCCGCCAGCGCGCAGGGCCAGCGTGGGTCCCGCGTAGCCGGGAACGGAGAGGAACCCCGACGCCTCGCTCTCCAGGCGGGCGAACGGGCTCCCCAGGTCGCTGCCGTATCCTTCCGCCGTCATCCACATGCGCGCGCCGTGGCGCGGGTCCACCACGTCGTCGCGCTCGTCCACGTCCACGCCGCCGGCGAGCCCCGCCTGCCAGAACGACTCGTCGCCCCGCACCCCCGCGTGGGGCGCGTCGAGCTCGCCGGGGTCGGTCCACTTCGCGGCGGGGCCGGCGAACAGCGTGACCCACGGGGCGGGGCGCGCCTCGTACGCGGCCTGCGCGCGCACCTGCGTCTGCTGCACCTCGAACGCATCGTTGTCGGGATCCTCGGGCGAGTCGTTTCCCAGGCCGTGGAAGCGCACGTTCTCGAAGGTGCTGCCGCGCGCGCTCAGCCACACCTCGGCCGGGCGGTTGGTGAGCTTCCGGTCGTAGCGCAGCATGCCGCCGAACCCACCCTCCAGCGGCGCCCAGAGCGCGCGGACCCCCACCGTCCGCGCGTAGGGCGTGCGGCGGAAGCCGTAGCGCGTCCAGCTGGGCCCCACGCCCACCACCGGGCCCACGTTCAGCTCCCAGGTGGCGTAGGGAGTGAAGAGCGACGACGCCGTCCCCCAGTCGCGCGGCGGGATCCCCACCAGCGAGCGCATTTGCGGCTCTTCCCACGCGCGGGTGTCGACCCTGGCGCCGGTGCCGGGGAAGACGCGGTTCTCGCCGCGGTCGACGTAGAACACGGTGCGGCCGTGGTCCGCGGCCTGGTCGCGCAGCTCGTCGCTTCCCCCGCCGCCGATCACGCGCACCAGGATGCCGCCCGGCGCGCCGCGGACGATGGCCACGTCGTTGCCGCCGTGCAGGAAGACGCGCACCTCGCGCGTCTCGCCGGGGACGAAGCGGCGGTAGAAGTACGGCCACCCCCGGGGATCCGCCGCCGCGTGCACCACCACGTCCACCGAGCCGTCGGGGCGGCGCACGATCTCGGCGCGGTCGGCCCGGTCGGTGGCGTGCACGTCGACCTCGCGCGCGAGGAGGCGGTAGAGCCGGCCGGCGGCCTCGGGGAGGGCGTCGCGCCGCGCCTTGAGCGTGGCGGCCAGCTCCTCGCCCCCCTGCGCCAGGTACTCGGGGGGAAGGTGGCGCACGGCGTCGTCGATCACCGCGTCGGTCAGCCGCGTGCGGAGGGTGAGGGCCAGCGAGTCCCACACCGCGCGCGAGGGCTCGGAAAGGAGGCGCCGGTCCACCTCGGCCGAATGCGAGTGGTAGCGGATCATGGCGTCGTACTCGGGCCCGAAGCGCGTGAGCGTGGGAACCCAGCCGCGGGCGAGGGAGGCCACGACCCCCTCGGCGTCGAAGAAGGCGTTGTCGCGGTCGCGGGGGACGGGCTTCCACCAGCGGATGCCGTCGGCGTCGAAGCGCGCCCAGCGCCACTGGTCCCAGCGCCGGTCCCAGTCGCCCAGGAACACGTCCATCAGCCGCGCGGCCAGCAGGTTGTGCGCGTTTACGCGGTTGCGCGGGTCGTCCTCGAGCAGTTTGCGGAAGTCCTCCCACCCCTGCACGTCGGCCGCGCCGGCGAAGCCGTCGGTGGGCCGGACCTCCACCGCTCCCAGCCGGTCGTGGAAGCGCTCGCGGTGCTCGCGCAGGAAGGGGTGCGGCGGCATCAGGTACAGGCGCGGCGTGGCGTGGAGGACGCGCGCCGCGTCGAGGAGCGGGGCGGCCACCAGCGCGGCGCCGGGGTGCTCGGCGGCCACCAGGTCCTGCGCGATGGCGTGCGGGAGGGTGCCGCGCAGGTCCGGCGGCATGGCCGGGGTGAGGTTCTTGTCGACGGAGCGGAAGACGTACTCCACGCCGTTGCGCCCCTTCAGCCGCAGCGCCTCGGTCGACCGCCCGCCGCCCGCGCGGTCCACGGCGAGCCCGCCGGCGAAGGTGTCGGGGCGGAGCACGGGGACGGCCACGGGCGTGTCCCACAGCGGGCGGTAGCTCTCGCCCATCAGCCACAGGCGAAAGCCCGAGGCGCGGTACCGGGGGCCCGCCGCGGCGCGCGCCCACCCGGCGGGCAGGTCCGCGCTTCCCGAGCCGGCGGGCGGCTGGCCGCGCGCCGCGGCGGGGGCCAGGGCCAGCACGGCGCACAGCGCCGCTCGCAGCGAACGGAGTCTCGGCGTCATCGTCAATCTCCTCCCGGGCGCACGCGGGCCCCGCGCGGGGCACGGCGATGCGCGGTGCCGCCGGTGCGCCGTCCTGCGAACGCTACCGGGGCGATCGGAGCCGACGCTTGGATGGGGTTGATGGGCGGCGCGGGGTGAGGGAAGAGATTGTCTCACGCAGAGTTAGCAGAGTCAGCAGAAACAGAATCTTTTGTCACACAGAGGCACAGAGACACGGAGACACAGAGAACTCATCCCGGAGCAGACAGGCGACCGCGCATCACGATCCATCGAAAAGGTTCACACGGAGGAAACGGAGGGAACGGAGGTTCGTTGTCTTTCCTCCGTTCCCTCCGTTCCCTCCGTGTGATGACATGCTGTTGGCCGGTGGGAAATGCATGGCCGATCGACCGGGATGATATCACCCCCGGTGTCGGTGCCGATCTTCAAAAAGCGAGGACCGCCTGGAGCATCGGCACCCAGCCGTTCATACCCGCGGTGTACGGAGTGAAGGTCCCGCTATAGGGAGCATGGTTGACCCGGAGCAGCTCCGCGTTGAGCCACATCCGCTCGGTGGGAAGGAAATACCACCTTGCCCCACCGCCATACTCGGAAGAATCGCCAAATTCTCCAAAGACCTGAGCCCCGCGGCCATAGAGCTGGAGCTTCCTGGGCACTACGAAATACCCCGCCGTCAGCTCGAAGCCGCGGTCGAAGGTGGATTCGACTGGAAGCGGTCCGTCGGCGACGAAATCGTTCAGCCAGCGCATGAAGTGCTGGCCGTTGACCGTCAGCCCGTTCCATTTGACGCCTGCATCGATCGCCCACATCTGATACAACGCCTCCGCGAGCGTTACATCCGTCGCAAACGCTCCCGTCGAGAAGGCGAGCACGCCGTCGGAATTGTAGAGTGACGTGTTCTCGGGAATCGACTGATCGAGACTCGAAAAACGGTCCTCGCGGGATCTCGTATACGAGGTACCGATTCGAACGCGCGGTGTTCTGGAGGAGAAGTAATCATCGTACATCTGGCGTGATTTGCCCGGTTCTCCATAGGGCCCCAGCGGTTCCCACCATACGCTTCCCGAAAGAGCCAGACGGGTATCGATCTTGGCTGCGGAGATGTTCAACGTATTGATCCCGTTGCCGACGAACGCCAGGTAGCTCACCCCCGCCCCGAGCTCTCCGCTGGCCCAGGCCCCCTGGGTGAAACCGGGACGGAAGAAGTTGTCCGCCATGGTCCTGTCGATCGTCTGGAAATACGGGAAGGTGTTGACCAGCGATCGACTGCCCGGGACCCCGGTGTAGCCCGCGGTGAGCGTGAAGGCTTTGCTGAAGCGCCAGCCGAGGTTGCCGGTGATCACGATCGAGGCGGCGCCGGCCGAGGTCCAGATCTTCAGGCTGTAGAGGAGCCTTTCGTCGAAAACGTAGCCGCTGAAGTTGAACATCTGGCGATTGACCGTGATGTCGTTCCGTCTATGAACCTCACGGACATTGCCGAGGTGATCGGTGAACGTACTGTCGGACGAAACCGTGTTGAGATACCGGAGCTGTGTATCGTCGTTGAACTTCAGCAGAAACGGCACGCGGGCGCCCCTGGGGCTCTGCGCGATGATGATTCCGTCGAAACGACCGCCGTTGGGCTCGGTCGTATCGGCGGCTTCCGGCTGCCCGCCGGCGCGTGCTGAATCCGCCGCCGCCGGAGGGGCCGGAGACTGTCCATGGACCGAAGGCACGAAGAGCGTCACGCACGTCAACTCGACTGCGACCGAAAGCATGACGAATGCGCCGGGTATCGACATTCGACGGGCCATGGTGCGGCCTCTCCGCAGAACTGTTCCGCGAGCCAGGTTCGAGCGAGGAGCCCCCTTGCGTCAGCAGAGGGTCACGGATTGAGCGAGGCCGGCTTCGCTGGTTTCCTTGTACTTGGAGTTCATGTCTCTTGCCGTCTGGGCGAGAGCCATCACCGTCTCGTCGAAATCGACGCGGTGCCTGGACGCGATCTCGTTGCTGGCGATCTGGTAGGCCGTCCAGGCCTTGACCGCGCCGAAGGCGCATCGCTCGATGCAGGGAACCTGCACGTAACCGGCGACCGGGTCGCACGTCATGCCCAGGTGATGCTCCAGGGCGGATTCGGCCGCGTTCTCGACGACCAGTGACGGGGCGCCGTGTGCCGAAGCGGTCAGGGCTGCGGCCATCGACGAGGCCACGCCGATCTCTGCCTGGCAACCGCCCTCGGCCGCAGACAGCGTCGCATGGTGCTTGCAAAGGTAGCCCACCGCAGCCGCGGCGAGCATGCCGTCGCGGATCTTCTGCCGGTCGATTTTCCGGACCTCCATCAGCGCATAGACCAGCGACGGCATGACGCCGGCGGAACCGCCCGTCGGCGCGGTGATGACGAGGTGTCCTCGCCCGTTCTCCTCCGAGGCCGCCAGGGCGAACGCCGACAGTGCGCCGATCCCGCGATCCGACTCGTACCTGTCGTCCAGGGCGCGCTTGTATACCGACGCGGCCTTGCTGTGCAATTTGATCGGGCCGGGGAGGACGTTGTTCTCCGGCATGGAAAGCCCCGACTTCACGGTCGCGAGCATGGCGTCGATGATCTTGTCGACGAAGGCGTAGACCTCCGCTTCCGACCTGCCCGCAATCGACATCTCGTTTGCCAGCATGATCCTGGCGATCGTGGTGTGGTTGCGGTCGGCATGCGCCCGCAGCTCTTTCATGGTGCGGAACGGGTACCTGGGCGGGTTCTTCTTCGGGGGCGTATAGCCTTTCCACTCGATGAATCCACCGCCCACCGAGTAGTACTCCTGCTCGAGCAACACCTCGTCCCCGGCGAGAAGCTTGACCGTCATCGTGTTCGGGTGTTTGAAATTGCCCTTGGTGGCATCGTAGACGACGTCTGCGAGGCTCACGTTGATCGACTTGTTGCCGAGCTTCACCGGGAACACCTGACCGGGCTTGTCTCGCAGGCTGTCCAGAAACGCAGGGTCGACCGTAGCCGGCTCTTTCCCCACCAGCCCTGCGAGTGCGGCTCGTTCCGTGCCGTGGCCCTTTCCTGTCGCACTGAGGCTTCCGAACAGGTTCACCCGAAGCTTCGTAGCCTTCTCCAGTTTCTCGGCGGGCAGTTTGGCAGCTCGCTGGTAGAAATCGTAAGTGATGCGCATCGGACCGATCGTGTGCGAGCTGGAAGGCCCCGGGCCCACCTTGTAGAACTCGTCCACGGTCGTCAGCACCGGCCCCTGTCCCTTCTTCACAACGTCCAGGTCGGGAGACAAGGGGACCTGGGGGCCACCGGCCGGCGGTGCCGCTTCGCCCTCGGCGGCCGGCGGAGGGGCTTTTGCTTCCACGTCCGATCGCTCACAGCCGGTCATCACTGCAGTGGCCGAGATCACGGCGCTGCGCATGAGGAACTTCCTACGGTCGAGGCCGGCCGGAACCATGGCCACCTGGGGCGCGGGGTCGAACAGATCGCTGTCATCGTCCTTGATGTCGTCTCTGCTGGACATGGCATTCCTCAGCTCGTGGTACGTTCAGGGAACGACGGCGCACCTGGTTCGGGCCGTCCGATGACTCGTTGCGAAGCTAGGCGAGCCGTGGCGACTGGTATTGGGAGAAATTGGCCCATGACCGGACGCGTGGATGGCCGGGTGGCGGAAGTTGCGCCAGGAGCGCCACTTGGACGCGGCGCGGGCGGTTGCTGGGAATGCTGGCAGCGGTCACGCGGAGGGGAACGGAGGATCATTGTTTTTCCTCCGTTCCCTCCGTTCCCTCCGTTCCCTCCGTGTGATGACATGCTGTTGGCCGGTGGGAAATGCATGGCCGATCGACCGGGATGATCTCACTCCCCGCGATGAGTTCTCCGTGCCTCCGTGTCTCTGTGCCTCTGCGTGAAATCCCTTTCAGGAAGCGGAGGCCGCCGGGCTCCGTCAGGGCGTCGGCGGCAGCGACGGCGGGGGTGGAGGGGGCGGCGACGGCGGGATGACGATCTGCGCGGAGGTGTGGTTGGCCTCCGTCTGCTTCGCGCGAGCCTCCCACGCTCGCACCCTCTGCCGCGCCGCGTCGAACAGCCGCTCGTAGTTGCCGCGGCGCACCATGGCGCCGGCCTCGGGGGTCAGCAGCGCCCAGAGCGGGCGGTAGCGGTCGAACACGGCGAAGTACTGGGCCGAGTCCCTGGGCGCCACCACGTCGGTGCCGAACAGGAAGCGGCTGGGATAGCGGTTGATCAGCGCGGCCGAGCGGCGGGTGACCTCGGGGGTGGCCAGCAGGTACTTGGCCACCTCGTCCCAGCTGAGGTCGAAGTACACGTGCCGCAGCGTGGTGTCGGCCAGGATCCCCTCCACGATGGTGCCGTGGTTGGGGTTCCACTCGGTGACCGGCGCCACGCTCGACGCCTGCACCGGATGCACCACCCGCCCCAGCCCCATGTGCGCCCAGATGATGGTGGCGTTGCGGTGCCGCCGCAGCAGCGCCTTCATCTGCGCCAGGTACGCCGGCTCGGCCCCGGCGCGCGCGAAGGGCACGTCCATGTCGTTGTGGAAGATCACCACCAGCCCCGCCTCGCCCGCCAGCGCCAGGATGCGGTCGAGCGCCGGGTTGGTCAGGCTGGCCACCTCGCCCGCCACCTTCGACGAGACGAACTCCTTGTGCACGCTGAACTCGCCGATCCCGCTGAACACGCCGGGAAAGGTCAGCAGCACCCGGCGGATGTGGTCGGCGGCGTACATGTCGGCCGGGTTGAAGCCGGTGATCATGGGGTCGAGCCGCGCCTGCTCGGCGGCCGTCAGCGAGCGGTACGCCTGGGCGATGTAGGCGTCGGTGAAGGAGTAGTAGTAGAGCGGCGCGTCGCTCTGCAGGTAGTAGGTCGGCGCCTGGTCGCCCGAGTTGGCGTACGACCACATCTGCTGCAGGGGGATGCCGAACAGGGTGGAGCGCCCCACGCGCGTGCCCATGATGCGCAGGAAGTCGTGGACGTCCGTCCCCTCCTGCACGTAGTTGGTCAGGTGGAAGTGCGAGTCGTCGAACTCGGGCGCGGCCGCGGCCTGCGCGGAGGCCGGGCCCGCGGCGGCCGCCAGCGCCGCGGCGAGGACCGCGGCGGCGCGGCGGAGAGGACGCGAGGGTGCCATCGAAGCATTCCTCCGGATCGGGGGCCCGCTGCCCGTCAGAGCAGGATGTCGGTGCCGATCGAGACGGTGGTGCCGCTCTGCCCCGCGGCGTAGAAGCCGAAGCTCGACGCGGTGGGGCTCCGCTCGATGCGGATCAGGTGCAGGTTCAGCCGCCAGCTGCGCGTGCCGCTGGGATACACGCTGACCCCGCCCGACAGCTCCCACGGGTTGCGGCCGTACTGGTCGTCGACGTAGCCGTAGGTGGCGTGCAGGTTCACCCGCCGCGGCACCACCATGTACGCCGCCTGCAGCTGGAAGCCGCGGTCGTCCACGTCGGCCGCGGCCGCGGGCGGGAGGGGGACGTCGGTCTGGAAGTTGGAGAGGGTGCGCCAGTACGCCTCGCCCTGGAACGAGGCGCCGCGGTACTTGAGCCCCACGTCCACGGCGATCTCGCGGTAGTCGAGCTTCTGCACCGTCACCCCCTCGGCCAGCGCGCCCGTGTCGAACGGGTTCACCCCGTCGGCCAGCTTGATCTGCGTGGCGTTGGGGGGCACGCTGTCGTTGGCGTAGCGCGCCTCGCGGCTGGCGCCGGCCGACACGCCGAAGCGGGTGGCCAGCCGCTCGTGGTGCTCGAAGTCTTCCAGCCCGCCGCGGGGGCCGAACTCCCCCGTGGTCGGCATCCACCAGGCGCTGGTGCTGTAGAACAGGTTCCGCGTGTCGTTGGCCGCCACCACCCCCAGCTGGCTGATGTTGTTGCTGAGCGACACGTTGTAGTAGAGCCGCGGCACCGGCTGCCCGGTGACCCAGATCCCCGACGAGAAGCCCCCCCGGAAGAACTCCTCGGCCATCTGCCGGTCGCTCGACGCCCAGAACGGCCACGAGCCCTGCAGCGAGCGCGCGGTGAGGTTGGGCACGATCCCCACGCCCATGGTGGCGGCCCGGCCGAAGCGGTACTGGAGGTTTCCGAACAGCAGCGTCTGCTGCGTGGTGGGGAGCGACCAGAGCGAGATGTTGTAGCGGAACTTCTGGGTCCAGAAGAAGCCGGTGAGCCAGATGAAGGTGCGGTGCCAGTTCAGGTCGTTGCGCGCCTTCACCGTGCGCTCGCGCCCCAGGTGGTCGGTGAACGTCTGCTCGCCGGGGAGCTGGTTCATGTACCGGAAGAGCCCGTAGAAGCTCACGTTCAGGCTCCCCCGCTCGGTCCGCAGGATGTCGAACCCCTTGGCGGGGGTGAACTCGCCGGCGGAGGTGTTCTGGTACCCCGTGTCAGCCGCGGCCTCGGCGGGCGCGGTGGTCGGCGCCTCGTCCTGCGCGGCGAGCCGGGGAGCGAGGACGGCGAGCAGGATCGCCGGCAGGGCCGCCCGCCGGAGCGCGGCCGTGAGCATCCGTCCCGCCATCCCCTCCTCCTTGTCTGCCGTTGATCGGTCGATGGATGGCACCACGCCGGGCGGGCCGCGCGCCTCCAGCGGCGGCCCGCCGCGGCGCTCAGCGCGCCGGCGTGCCCGCGGCGAACGGGTTGCCGCCCAGCGCGTTGGAGATGTCGGCGATGGCGCGCTGCGCCCGCACGCTGTTTCCCGCCTCGTCCAGAGGCGGGCTGACCACCGCGATCCCGAACTTCCCCGGCGAGACGGCGATGATCCCGCCGCCGACGCCGCTCTTGGCCGGCAGCCCGGTGGTGTACAGCCACTTCCCCGAGTCGTCGTACAGCCCCGCCGTGGCCATCACCGCCAGCACGTTGGGCACCTGCGCCGGGTCCATCACCTGCTTCTGCGTCACCGGGTTGTGCCCGCCGAAGGCCAGCGTGGCCGCCATGGTGGCCAGGTCGCGCGCGTTCACCCCGATCGAGCACTGCCGGGTGTACAGGTCCACCGCCTGCTGCCAGTTGCTCTTGATGTAGCCGTAGGCCAGCATCAGCGCGCCGATGGCCTGGTTGCGCTGGTTGGTGTCGGACTCGGAGCGGTACACGTCGTTCAGCACGCGCAGCGGCCGCCCCGCGAACTCGTTGTGGATCCCCAGGATGCGCGCCCACACCTCGTCGGCCGTGCTCCCGCGCACCATGCTGGTGGCGGCGATGGCGCCCGGGTTCACCAGCGGGTTCAGCTCCGACTTCCCCGTCTTCTGCGCCAGCTCGATGCTCACGATGGAGTTGAAGCGCATCCCCGTGGCGTCGACGCCGATCGATTTCTCGATCGTGTCGGGGCCCAGCTCGCGGATCACCTCGGCCATGGTGAAGACCTTGGAGATCGACTGGATCGACACCTCGGTCTGCGCGTCGCCGGCGGTGTACACGCGCCCGTCGGCGGTCACCAGCGCGATCCCGAACAGCTTCGGGTCCACCTGTGCCAGCACGGGGATGTAGTCGGCGTTCTTTCCCTCCTGCAGCCCGCGGTAGCGCTGGAACGCCGCGTCGACCGCCGCCTGGATGTCGGGGGGCGACAGCGCCGCGGGCGCGGCCGGCCGCGGCATGCGCTGCGAGGCGGGGGTGGGCTGGGCCGCGGCCGATCCACTCACCGCCAGCACGGCCAGCCCCGCCGCCCACGCCGACCGCCGTATGCGAAGCTTCCACGCGTTCATGGGGTTACCTCCCAGGTGTGAGAGAAGTTGTACTTGAACCCGAGCTGGATCCTCCAATCGTCGGCGTCGAAGCCGTTGGAGTGGTTCTCGCGGTGCCCCCACTGCCCCTCGATCCCCATGGTCACGTTCTTGATCGGGTAGTAGAGCAGGTCGATCAGCGCGTACTGCCCGGTCTTGAACGCGTTGGGGGCCTGCTGCGGCGAGTTGTCGATGTCGACCCGCGAGTAGCCCAGCGAGGTGCTGAAGCGCGGGCCCCAGGTGTGGTCGAGGAAGGCCACCAGCCCCAGCACCGGCAGCGCCTCGCCGGTCACCGGCGTCACCAGGTTCCCCGGGTTGTCGCGGATGCCGACGTCGGCGGGGGCGTCGTTCATGTAGTTCTCGATCCCCTCGCCGTACACGGCCTGCAGCCGCACCACGTCGTTCTTGGTCAGCTTCAGGTTCGAGCTCAGGTTCAATCCCCATCCCCACGCGTCACCCGACAGGTCGAAGGCGTCGTCGCCCACGTCCTCCCACTCGATCCAGCGGAGGATCCCCGCCAGCTCCACGTATCCCCACTTGCGCGCGAAGCGCCCCTCGGCCGACAGGTCGGGATACGGGAAGCGCGGGCGGACGTCGGCCAGCTCGATGCGGTCGGCGTAGACGCCGCCGTCGCCGCTGGCGCCGGGCCGCTCCAGCGCGATGCTCACGCGCGAGGGGCCCTGGATGGGCATGTAGCGGATCTGGATGTTGCGGAAGAACACCATCCCGTTCGGCCCCCAGTACTCCAGCGAGTTGGGGAACACGTCGATGTCCATGAACGGGCTCCAGGTCTGCCCGGCGCCGAAGTGCCCCAGCTCGCCGAAGGCGTGGCGCAGGCGCAGGGTGGTCTGTCCCGCGTCCACGCCGGTGCCGAACAGCTCCCACTCGAAGTGCGTCTTGAGCGGGCCGGCGGGGGTGGGGGTGTTCGTCCTCACGCCGAAGCGGCTCTGCCGCACGCCGAAGAAGCTCCTGCCGTCGGGCGCGAACTCGCCGGGCTCCGAGGGAAGCTTGGTGGGGCGCAGGACGTCGAACCACAGGGGGTCGTTGGTCTCGACCTGGTATCCCGCGTCGGTCATCACGTGGCCGTAGACCTCGAAGGTGGTTTTGGGCGCGTTCCCCTGCGCCGCCACGGGCATGGCCAGCCCGCAGAGGATGGTTGTGAGGGTGGTGCGTTTCACGCCGCCTCCTTTCGGTGGAGGGATGAGGGCGATGAACGACGCTCCTGGCGCCCGCGTCAGGCACGTCACGGCGGTCTCCGTGGTGCGTGCGAGTCGTGGGTCCCCTCACCGCCACCACCACGTAGCCGTCTCGCGGCCGCACCCGTGCGGCCGAAGCTGCGATCCTGCTCCCCGCCATCCCGGCCGGCCGCCGGTCCGGCCGCCGCGGCGCGTGGCGACGGGGCAGGCGGAGAGGCTGCCTCGAGCGGGTGCGCATCCCCCGTCTGCGAGGGAGCGCGGGGCCGCCCGGGCGATCCGTGGAGCGGAACTTCGCCAGGGATGGGGATGGCGTCTTGGAGGATTTTGCCGCGCGGGGCGGGAGGGGAGATCGGCGCGTTCCGCGTGGAGATGCGGGGATTCCAGGGCGTACCGGAGCGCGGCCGGATCGTGCGGGAATCCGGCATTTTCCGGAGATGGGATCGGGGGTGCCGGAGCCGCCCGGGCGCCCCCGGCGGCCGCCGCGGCGGAGGGGACGATCGGGGTGGTCACCTTCGCCGGACGTCTCCGCGACGAGGAAGGGCTTCTCAGCGCTGGGTGCGGACGGTCCAGCCGGTGACTTGGCCGGTGGCGCTCACGCGGCAGGTTCCGGAGCGCCGGCCAATGCTCCACCCGATGGCGCGCCCGCCCTGCGCGTCCGGCGGCTGCACGTCGATCCGCACCGCGGAGGGGTCGGTCAGCCCCAGGCGCGCCGCCGCGGCGTTCCGGCAGACGCGCAGGGCGTCGGCGGCGCTCAGCGGCCGCTGCGGCGCGACGACGGGTGGGAGGTCGACGATGAACTCGGCGCGGCACCCGTCGGAGACCCACACCGCGCTGCCCGTGTAGCCCCAGGTGCGGCCGTAGGTGCACGGCGCGGCGCTCTCCCGCTCGTGCAGGTATACGCCGCCGCGGGTATCGGCCTCGCACATCGTGCGGCGCCCCGCCTGCGACTCGCATTCGATCTTGCGCTGCGCGTGCGCGCGGAACGGGAGCAATACCAGGCACGCCGCCGACAGCGCCGCGCAGAACGTCGTCCTTCTCATCGGAGACCCCCCGGGTTCGCGGTCCCTCGCGTTGCCCCGCGCGCCTCGAGCCGGCACCGAGCCCCGGCGCGTCCACGGGATAAGCTCCTCGTGGCGCGCGGCGATCGTCTTGGAGGAACTTGCCGCGGGGATTCGGAAGAATGAGAAGGAATCACACGGAGTCATCGGAGGACCCGGGTCGGGGCCATCCCCTCCGCTGACTCCGCTGACTCCGTGTGAGACCAGATCTCCGGATCAACTGTGCACTTGAGGAGGAAATGTCATTCCGAAGGCGCTGCGCCGCCCTGTCCTCCATGCCAAACTCGTGGCGCCTGAGGAATCTGTGGCCGGCTCCCGAGCCACAGTCCACCTGGCGCTCGGACGCATGCCACGGATGAGAATAGTCTCACACGGAGGGAACGGAGGAAACGGAGGTTTACTCATCATCCTCCGTTTCCTCCGTTCCCTCCGTGTGAGTCATCCTGTTGATCTGATTGCACAATTAATCCGCAGATTCGGTATGAGACCCGTTGTTTTTCCGGATCCGCCAGGATCCATCGGTCAGCAGGGTGTTCCGCCCACGGGCGGGGTGGGGACGGGCTCGCCGGGCGGGGCGTGGTGGTGCAGGCGGACGTACAGGCTGGTGCCCAGCATTCCCATCAGCGTGTAGAGGAGCACCGCCGCCAGCGCCAGCTTCTCCTGCGGCGCGATGGCGGTGGCGGCGGCGGCGGCCACGCCCGGGTGCCGCGAGGCGGTGGAGAGCGCCAGCACCACGCGGTCCTCGGGGTGTGGGCCGCCCAGCACGTGCCCCACCGCCAGCCCGGCGGCGATGAAGAGCGCGATGGCCGCCAGCGTCCCGTTTCCCACCAGCGACACGAGCTGCCCGAAGGAGGTGGCAACGATGGGCACGTAGCTGACCACCAGCAGCACCGACGCCAGGTGCCCGATCGGCGCCGCCACCCGCGCGGCGACGCCGGGCGCCAGCCCGCGCAGGGCCGCGCCGGCGGCGAGCGGGGCCACCACGGTGACCAGCGCCAGCTGGGCCACCTCCGCCGGGGGAAGCGGGCGCGCCTGGTGCGACGAGGCCCCGGCCAGCAGCACGGCCGCGGGAACGGTGACGATGGAGAGGAGCGCGGTGGCGAAGAGCAGCCCCACCGCGTAGGGGCCGCTGCCGCCCGCCTTCAGCTCCTTCCCCGGCAGCAGCGGCGGCACCGGCGACACCGCCAGCGTCACCAGCGCCACGTCGACCGCCGGGTGCAGGTGGAACGCCACGGCGATGGCCACCGCCAGCGCCGGCATCACCACGTTCATCGCCACCAGCGAGCGGACCAGCCGCCGGCGGTCGTGGAACAGCGCCCGCAGGTCGCCGCTCTTCGTTTGCAGCCCCAGCCCCACCACGGTCAGCACGATGCTGGCCTGCAGCAGCAGCGGAATCACCTTCGCCAGCGTCATCGCCCCGCCTTTCTCCACCGGGCGCGGGGTTTCCCCACGCGCTCGCCCTGGCCGGGGACCCGTCCCCGGCGCACGCGAACAGTGGCGCGCGGAAGACCCGGCGGCTTGGAGAAGGTTGGCGATGGAGAAGAGGCGGTGCCGCGGAGGAGAGGTGTGGAGCGAGGACGGCTGTGATATGAGAGAGGGGGATGGAGATGGTGGCGCGCCGACCTCCCGTTCACCCCCCAAGCCGGATCGTTCTTGCGGAAGGCCGGCGCGCCGTGATGCAAGTTGCCCCGGCGCGCGCGGATCGTCTTGGACGTCGTTGTCCCCGCGCGCCCGAACGCGGGCCGCCTATGGGAACTCGCCCGCCACGGACAGGAGCTCGGCCAGCAGCAGCACCAGCGGCACGTCGACGCCGGGCGCCAGGTCCACGCGGCTGGGCATCCCCGACAGCTCGCGGCGGAGCGACCGCGCCACCTCGGCCCCGCCGCTGAACACGCGGAACCCCGAGGCGTCGGTCAGCACCACCCATCCCTGCTGGCCGCCCACCTCCACGAACCAGCGCCCGCGGTGGGCGCCGCCGCCGGGGCGGTAGACGCGCGCGCAGGGGCGGTTGCCGTGCCAGATGGTGAAGTGCTCCACCAGCGACAGCACGCGCTCGCCCAGCGACGCCAGCTCGGCGCCGGAGGCGTCGCGCACGCCCACCCGCGTTCCCCCGTTGGGCCGGTGGCCCAGCGAGTACACCTGCTTCCCCACCTCGTCGCGCACCGCCCAGCTGCCGCCGCGCGGCCCGTCCTCGTGCTGCAGGTGCAGCACCGCGCCCAGCTCGCGGATCAGCGCGGGGGGGCCCGCCTCGTGGTCCAGCTCCGAGGCGCCCAGGAGGGACGGGCGGGTGGGCATCGTCGCATCCATCGTGTCTCCCTCAACGCTGTACGGGGTGCGCGGGACCGCCAGGCTCAGCGGCCGGGCGCGGCCCACCACGCCAGCCGCACCACCCCCACCAGCACCAGGGCGAAGTCGCGGCGCAGCAGCCGCCCGGTCACCGCCGGCCAGCGGCGGCGGCAGCGCGGGCAGCGCCGCGCGGCGAGGCCGACCGGGTTGCAGCATTGCCTGCAGAACCACATCGCTCCCTGGCTCCTGGCGGTGGGGCGGCGCCGGCGGGGCCGCGTCCGTTTCCGCCGGCTAAGGTGGCCGCCCCGGCCGCCGCGGGCTTGAAGGATCTTGCCCGCGCCCGTCACCCGCCGCCCGTCGCGGGCCGGCGACGGGCCGGTCGCCCGCCGCCGGTCCGCGATCCGTGCCATCCCCCCGGATCAGGCGCGGCGCGCGGCGAAGAGGCGGGCGAACTCGCCCGGCGTGGTTCCCACCAGGCTCTTGAAGTGGCGGTTCATGTGGCTCTGGTCGGTGAACCCCACCTCGAGCGCCACGTCGGTCAGGCGCCGGCCGCCGGCGATGAGCTCGCGGGCCAGCGCCACGCGCAGGTGCGTCTGGTAGGCGTGCGGGGGGATCCCCACCTCCTTGGTGAAGGCCCGCACCAGCGCGAAGCGGCACATCCCCGCCAGCCGCGCCAGCTCGTCGAGCGTCACGCGGCGGCCACAGTTGGCGCGCAGGTGGTCGCGCACCCGGGCGATCACCGCGTGGGTCATGCGCTCGTGCGCCGGCACCCGCACCGTGCACCCGCACGACGAGAGCACCCGCTCGGCCAGGCGGCAGGCCGCCGCCTCGCCGTCGACCGCGTCGGCCTCGTCGCACAGCCCCTCGGCGGCGGCCAGGCAGGCCACGACCCCCGGCTTGGCGTGGTTGGCCGCGGGGGGCGCGCGGTGCCCCGCCGCCGCCGCCAGCAGCCCCGGCGCCATCCGCATGGCGCGGAAGCCGGTGGGCGCGGGAAGGTCCAGCGCCAGCACCTCGCCCGGCTCGCCCAGGGCCAGCAGGGCGGGGGGAAGCGGGTCCACCCGGCGCCGGCAGCGGACCCGCGCGCCCGGGTGGTCCATCAGCAGCAGCAGGTCGCGCCCGTCCAGCACCCGCTGCGCGTGCCCCCGCGCCGTCCCCGCCTGCATCTCGATCCCCCCCGGGAGCCGCCGCACGCCGTTCGCGCCCGCTCCGACATGGGTTGCCTCCATGATGGCCTCCCCTCCGGCGCGCCTCTCCCACCGGACCCCGGGAGTGCCATCGCCAAGAACGTAAAGTCGTGTAAAGAACGCTGAGGGTCCGGTACACCGTTTCCGCCCGGTGCGGCCACAGGCTTCGCGGATCAGCGCCCCGCAGATGAAGGAGTACGCATCGAACAGGGGGTGCGGCTATCCGAAATTGTGCTTAGAAGGAGCGGCTATTAACGCGGAGACAGCTCCGGCCCGTCGATCGAGACCAGTCCCATGCGGATGGCGTGCTGCACCAGCTTGGCGGTGGAGTGGACGTCGAGCAGCTCCATGATCTGGTACTTGTGGGCCTCGGCGGTGCGGCGCGACACGCTGAGGATGGCGGCCACCTGCTTCATGGTGTGCCCCTCGGCCACCAGCTGCAGGACCTGCCGCTGCCGGGCGGTCAGCCGCGGCCCCGGGTCCATCCCCTGCACGGTGGACAGGGTGTCCAGCAGCTCGCGCGCGATCAGCGGCGTGATGTACACGCGTCCGCCGATCACCTCGCGCACCGCCTGCAGCAGCTCGCCGCCGGCGGAGTGCTTCAGCACGTATCCCGCGGCGCCGGCGCGCACGGCCTCGGCGGCCAGGTGCGAGTCGGCGTGCATGGTCACCACCACCACGCGGGTCTCGGGGACCACGCGCTTCAGCTCGCGCAACGCGTCGATCCCGTTCAGCACCGGCATGGAGATGTCGGTGACCACCACCTGCGGCTTCAGCCGGCGCGAGGCCTCCACCAGCTCGCGCCCGTCGGCTGCCCGCCCCACCAGCTCGTACTCCTCGCGCAGGAGCGCGGCGATCCCGTCGGCCACCAGGGTGTGGTCGTCGGCGAGCAGCACTCGTACCCGCTTTTCCACGCGTCCTCCTCTCGTCTCTCGACGCCATGGGGGACCTTCCTCTTCCCGGCCGCGGGCGGAGCCGTTTCGCGCGGTGCCGCCCTCCGAGGCGGACTCCCCACGGAACGCATCTCCCAGGCCCGGGGCACGGTGGAAGCCACGTAAACTCCACTCCGTAATTCTGCGGCCTGCTCCGCCGCCCTCCCTAGGATCTCCTTGCCCGTGCGTCTCCCCGGCGGCGCCGGGAAGGCGGCGGAGACGCGGCTGCCTAGCGGCGCCACGGGGGATCGAACCGCGACGCGCGGAACTGTGCCGGATGCCAAGCTGTTCGGAGTGCTCCCTGCACAACTATGCTGACATTCCGGCCGCAGGGCAACAAAAAAATGCGCTGAGAAGCGCCCGCCCCGGCCGAAAACGCGCGGACCGGGAAGACGAATCCTCGAAACTGGTCCACTTGGCGGGAGAAGCGACGCAATCCGTTTCATCCGCTTACGCCTCGTGTGACGGCGCATGGAGGGGGAGAGGAGAGGGGGGCGCTCTGCCCGTTTTTCGCAAAAGACCGGCGCAGTAGGTGAGGGTAGGGAGGCAGCGGCAAGGACGTACAAGACCCCCGCCTCGCCCGGCCGCACCTTGGTCGTGCGCGTCCGCCGCCGGCCGGGCGTCCCGTCCGGGTGGGGGTTGTCGTCGGACTCCGGCTCCGGCGGCGGGCGCGCACCCCGTCTCCACGCCTCGGCGCGGGCGCGAGCCCGCTCGTTCCCCGCGGCGGAGATTCCCGGACCCGCCCCCTCCGCTGCGGGCCGGGCCCGCCGCACCCTCCTCTCCACGGGAGACGCCCATCTCCCGCCCGCCTGCCGCCTCGCGCGGCGGGATCACCCGCGAGGCACGCGGGACGGGGGGCCGCCGCTCGCTCGTCGCGGCACCCCTCGTCCCGCACTCCCGGCCGGACCTTCGCTCATCCCCATCCTGGCGATACGAGCTCCGCGCGCGGCGCCGGGCCTTCCCACCGCTTCGTGGGGGCCCGTGCGCCGGCGCGCTCATCCGGGGAGGGGAAAGAGGCGGCGGATGGCCGCGGTGAGCCGGCCGGCGTGCGGCGGCGGCCCGGGGGCGGGGGAGGCGGGCGGCGGCGGTTCGCGGAGGTTGACTCGCCGGCCGCGGACGGTGCGGATCGCACCGCCCCCGAAGCTCCGCCCAGCGGTGGAGCGGCCGCCTCTCCCGCGCGTCCTCGTGATCATCGCGTCGAACCGGCGAGGGGGGGACCGCGGCGCGGCCTTCACGCGGCGGGTGGGACCGACCGGCAGGCTCCGGTACTGCGCCGGACGGTCGCCGCTCCGGGACAGGCGTGGCGGACCCGCACCCGGCTCGCGGGCCGGCCGACAGCAGGCCGGCCCGCACCACACGCGCGTGAAGGCCCGGTCAGCTCTCCCGCCGCCGGTCGCCGGCGCGGCGCCGGCGGCGCGGCTCCGCGGCCCGCCGCGCCTCGTCGGTGCGCGGCGCGTCGTGGGCGTCCAGGCCCCGGAGCGGGAGGACGGGCTCGTCGTCCCATCCCGACCCGAAGTAGGGGCTGTCGATCCGCTCGCGCGGCCATTCGGCCGGGTACGGCATGGCGTCGCTCCTTCCTTCGACCCGACGTGTCCACCCGGAGCCGGCCGGCGTGCCCGGCCCCGGCGCCTTTCCCCAGGATAGCGCGCGGCCGGGCACGGGGCTTGGAGGTTTTTGCGCCGCCGCGGCCGGAACGTTCCGGCGCAGGTTGTGCCGCGTCGCCCGCGAGCGTAAACGTTAGTGCGCCTGCGGAGATCGGGAGATGATCCAGGACCCTGCGCGGCAGCCTCAACGCACGCACGACGGCGCTCCCCCGGCCCGGTGGATGCTGGGGGTGGCGGCGGCCTACGCGCTGGGCGTATGGGCCGGGCGGTCGCTCGCGGTCGCGGGGATCGCGCTGGCGTGGCCGCCCAACGCCGTGCTGCTGGCGGCGCTGCTGGCGGCGCGCACCCGGCTGTGGCCGCTCCTGCTGGCGGCGGGCGCGGCGGCGCACCTGCTCACCCACCCCGGCGTTCCCCTCCCGCAGCAGGCCCTCCAGTACCTGCACAACTGCGTCCTGGCGCTCCTGGCCGCCGGGGGCGTGCGCTGGCTGAACGGGGTGCAGCCCCCCCTGGACCGGTTCCGGTGCATGGCGCTGTACCTGGGGGTGGGCGCGCTGGCCGCGCCGGCCGCCGCGGCGCTGCTGGCGGCGTGGCTGCGCGTTCCCACCAGCGGCGAGGCCCTCCGAGTCCTCTGGTGGCGCGACTTCCTGTCCAACGCGCTGGGGTTCGCGGTGCTGGTGCCCGCCGCCTTCGGTGTGCGCGAGTGGCCGCGCGTGTGGCGCGGCCCCCCCGCGCGCGTGGCCGAGGCGGCGGTGCTGGGGCTGGGGCTGGTGGGGGCGGGGCTGTCCGCCGCGGCCGAGCTGTTCGGCGGCCCCGCGGTGCACGCCGAGCGGACCACGCTGCCCCTGCCGTTCCTGGTGTGGGCGGCGGTGCGCTTCGGACGGGTCGGCGCGGCCACGGCCCTGCTGCTGCTGACGGTGACGCTGATGGGCGCCGCCCACCAGGCGGGCGCGGCGTCGGGCGAGCCGCTTCCCGTGCAGGCGTTCCTGGTGGCCGTGTCGCTTCCCGTCCTGCTCCTGGCGGCGCTGGTCGAGGACCGCAACGCGGCGGCGGCCCGGGAGCGCCTGGCCGACGAGCGGGTGAGCCTGGCGCTCGAGGCGTCGCACACGGGCACCTGGGAGTGGGCGGTGCACTCCGGGCGGGTGGTGTGCTCGCAGACCAACTACCGCATCTTCGGGCTTCCCGAGGGCGAGCCGGCGGGCGCGCGGCAGTTCTGGGCGCGGGTGCACCCCGCCGACCGCAGGCGGGTGCGCATGGAGGCCGCCGTGGCGCTGCGCGAGGGGGGGTTCACCACCGAGCTGCGGGTGCTGCACCCCGACGGCCGCGTGCGCTGGGTGCGCACCTCGGGGCGCGCCGTGGCCGGCGGCGACGGCCGGGCCGAGCACCTGGTGGGGGTGAACGTCGACATCACCGAGCACAAGGAGGCCGAGCTGGCGCTGCGCGCCAGCGAAACCCGCACGCGCGCCATCCTGCGCGCGCTTCCCGACCTGATGTTCCTGCAGGACCGCGAGGGGCGCTACCTCGACTACTACGCGCGCGACGTGGCCGACCTGCTGGTGCCCCCCGAGCAGTTCCTGGGAAAGCGGCTCGACGAGGTGCTGCCGCCGGAGCTGTCGGCGCAGCTGCGCCCCGTGCTGCAGGCCACGTTCAGGACCGGCGGCCCCGAGGTCACCGAGTACGCGCTGCCGATGAACGGCCGGACGCGGCACTACGAGGCGCGGCTGGTGCGCTGCGGCACCGACGCGGTGCTCAGCATCGTGCGCGACGTGACCGAGGAGCGCCGCTCGCAGGCGGCGCTGGCCGAGCGCGAGGAGCAGCTGCGGGCGCTCACCGCGCGCCTGCTGACCGCGCAGGAGGAGGAGCGCAGCCGGGTGGCGCGCGAGATCCACGACGACGCGGGGCAGCAGCTGGCCGCGCTGGCCTTCGAGGTGAGCGCGCTGCAGCGGCGGCTGGAGGCCGCGCACCCGGAAGAGACCGACGCGCTGGCCACGCTCGAGCGCTCCATCGAGGCGCTGGCGGCGGGGATCCGCGGGATCTCGCACCGGCTGCACCCCTCGGTGCTCGAGTTCGCCGGGCTGGCGGCCGCGCTGCGCTCGCACTGCGCCGAGGCGGCGGAGGGGATGGGGATCGCCATCCACCTGGAGGTGGGCCCGCGGATGGAGCGCGTTCCCCACGACACGGCGCTGGCGGCCTACCGCATCGTGCAGGAGGCGCTGCGCAACGTGCGGCATGCCGGCGCGGCCAACGCCTGGGTGAAGGTGTCGCGCGTGCGGCGCGAGCTGCGGGTGCGCGTGCGCGACGACGGCCGCGGGATGCGCGACGGGCCGCCGGCGCCCGGCGGGCTGGGGCTGGTGAGCATGCGCGAGCGCGCCCGCCTGGTGGGCGGCACGCTGTGGGTGACCTCGCCCTCGCGCGGCGGAACCTCGATCGAGGCCCGCCTCCCCGTACGCACCTTCCCGCTCCCCGCCCCGCCCCCCGGGCACCCGGCGCCCGCGCGTGGCGATTGAGCCGGACGTCGTCGCAGGGGCCCACCCTTTCATCTCCATCCCCCGTCCGCTCAAAATGGCCGCACAGGCAGGGGGAGCCGCACCGGCATCCAGGGGGATGCGGCGCAGCGTGTTCCGCCCTTCCTTCCGCTAGCCGAGCAGGCTTTGTCGGCATCGACGCGAAGACCCGTTGGACGAACCCTTAACAACTCCGGCTCCGCAGGTGTCCATTTACAAGCGAGCGTCGATTTCCTCGTTAAAGATCTTTTAGGGTTTAAACATGTTTGTCTACTTCCTTCACCTGAGCTCCGGGCAGCGATTGTCGAATTACCTCGTTACAACTCACACGGCGAGCGGCCACGCCACTTTTTCAGAGCCTGATACAGAAGATGGTATCAGACGTTTTTCGATAATTGTTATTTTTACGGATTGACGCGTCCATATTATCCACCAACGTTGGAGGAAAGTGCTCCATACGGACGCTTTCGGCAGACGGGCCACACCTCCACCCGGCGAAATCCCATGGACGCACTGGAGTGCTCGACCCCGCGAAGCGAGCCTCCGCCCCGGAGCGGAGCGGGCCGGGCGGAAGTGATCGTGCTGGTTCCCGGATGGCTGCGGCTGCCGCCGGCGGCGGGCCCCCTTCCCAAAGGCATCGGAAAGAGTCGCAAGGCGATGGCGGGCGCCGAACGCAAGGGTGAGCACGGCCCGCCGCGCGGGCTCGGTACCGCGGAGGCGGCCCCCGCCGAGGCGGCCGACGCCGGGACTCCCGGCCACGCGATCTCACCGCCCGCCGGCGCGGGGGAGGCCGCTCCGGAGGCGGCGGAGGCCGACGGGGTGGAGCGGGAGGGGGGCGACGCCGAGCTCGTCCAGGCGCTGGTCGACCGCCATCTCACGTTGATGGAGCAGTGCCGGATCCAGCTGGAGCGCAGCGCGGTGGCGGTGCAGCGCAGCCGGATGGAGCGGGAACGCGGCTGGCGTGACGCCGGATACCCGCTGCCCATGGGGGACCAGGCACGCTCCCCCACCCTGGCGGGGCGGCTGATCGCGGCGCAGGAGGAGGAGCGGCGGCGCATCTCGCTGGAGCTGCACGACGCGGTGAGCCAGCGGGTGGCCGCCGTCTGCATCTCGCTGCGCCGGCTGCAGTACCGGCTGCGCGACGACGCCGCCGCGGCGGGGCAGCTCGAGCAGGTGCTGGACGTGCTGGGTGAGCTGGTGCACGGGGTGCGCCACATGTCGCACGCCATGCACCCGCCGGTGCTGGAGCTGGCGGGGCTGGGCGCCGCGCTGCGCGGCCACTGCCACGAGCTGCGCACCCTGGCCCGCTTCGAGGTCGAGGTGGCCGCCGACGACCTCCCGCCGGTGAAGCCCGACGCGGCGCTGTGCCTGTTCCGCGTGGCGCAGGAGGCGCTGGGCAACGTGCTGGCGCATGCCGGCGTGAAGCGGGCCACCCTGGCCGTGGCGCCGCTGGGCGAGGGGCTGGAGCTGGTGGTGAGCGACCGGGGGATCGGCTTCGACCCCGACCTGGCGGCGCCGGGGCTGGGGCTGGTGGGGATGCGCGAGCGCGTGTGGCTGCTGGGCGGCACCTTCTCCGTGCACAGCGACCCGGGCGAGGGGACGGTGATCCGCGCCTGGATCCCGCTGGCGGAGCCGGAGCCCGAGGCCGACGACCACGACGAGGCCACCTGACTGATGCCGAATCGCCGGATCAACCGTGCATTGGAGGGAGGAATCGGCTCGTCATTCCGAAGACGCTGCGCCGCCCTGTCTTCCATGCCGAAGCCGTGACGCCTGAGGAATCCGTGGCCGGCTCCCGAGCCACAGTCCGCCTGTCGCTCGGACGCAGGCCACCGATTCCCCGGGCGCCGCCCGGCTTCGGCGCGATCTGAGATCCAGAGCAGCGGCGTCGCTGAATAATTGCGGCAGCCGTTATGACTGAGGCCAGGTCCGGGTGAAACGATCGCGATGCGTCCGACCGAATCCCCGTGCCGGCGCGCGATGCATCCTTCGGCCTGCATCGCTTGCACAGGCGCTGATTACGGTCTGGCCGGCCTCGGGATGACGTCCGGGGCATCGTCCGGAGGCATCGACAGATTCCCCGATCCGTGTGACCCGCCGGCGCGGCACCGCCGACCGGCGGCACCGGGTTGGCCGTCGCCCGCGAGGGGACGGCTTTTTCCGCCGACTGCCAATCCTGTCCAATCGCCCGGGGCGGCGCGGCCGTAACGTACGCCCGTCGACGCTCGCTCGTCCCGCCCGTCTCCATCCCCCCGCTGCCGCCGGCGACCACGGTCTCCGTGCCGCGGAGCCGGCGGGCGCGGTGGACCGGTGCGCTCCCGACAACATTATGCAATCTCCAAACCGCCATCTCCCAGATGTTTAGTCGAGTTCCACCCAGCGTGCCCGGCCCTGGCTCGACGAGGGGATGGTACCACCGTGACGACTACAGCCGCACCCGCTGTCATTCTGCCGCAGGCGCCGGCGGCCGCCCCCCCGGCGGCCGACGGGAAGGCGGGGCCCGAGCTCGAGCGCGTGGCGCGGCTGGCGGCGCGGGTGCTCGACACGCCCACGGCGGTGGTCACGCTGGTGGGGAAGGACGGCGAGACGGTGGCCGCCGGCGCCGGGCTGCGCGACGCGCTGGGGGTGGGCGCCGCGCTCCCGCTCACCCGCGCCTTCCCGCGGCGCAGCGGCGGGCACGGGCTGCTGTCGGTGCGTGACTCGCGCCGCGGCGGCGCGGGGCGGCGGCTGGCGTCGCTCTCGCACGCGGGGGTGGTGGCGTGCCTGGCCCAGCCGCTCCTCGACGGGCACGGGAAGGTGCGCGGGGCGCTGGCGGCCTTCGACTACCTCCCCCGCGCCTGGGTGGACGACGAGGTGCTGGTGCTGCAGGAGCTGGCTGCGTTCGCCTGCCACGAGGTGGAGCGGATGGACGTGGAGGAGCAGGCGCGGCAGGTGGGCGACGCGCTGCGGGCGGCCCGCGAGGCGCTGACCGGCGCCGACGCCATGCGCGGGATCGCCGAGCAGCCGCTGGTGGGGCTGTTCATGCTGGAAGGCGGCCGCGTCCGCTGGGCGAACCCCGAGTTCGCGCGGATCGTGGGCCACACGCTCGAGGAGATCACGGCGATGGACGCCCCCGAAGACCTGCTGTTCGAGGGAGACGACCGCGAGCGGCTGCTGGCCGCCGCGCGCGCGCTGGAGCCCGGCGCCGGGAGCGTGCACGTGTGCACCCCGGTGCGCCGGCGCGACGGCAGCGAGGCGCGGATGGAGCTGCACCTGGGACGCATCGCCCTGGGCGACCGCGTGGCGGTGGTGGGCGCGGCGCAGGAGCTGGGTCCCGCGCTGGCCGGCGACGACGCGCTGCGCGCCGAGCTGGCGCGCTACCGCCGGGCCTTCGAGGACGACCTGTGCGGGGCGGTGGTGGCCTCGGCCGACTGCCGCATCATCGTGTGCAACGCCGAGTTCGCGCGCCTGGCGGGGTTCCCCTCGCCCGAGTCGGCGGCCGGGGTGGAGCTGAACCGGCTCGAGGCCGAGCCGGGCGAGCTGGCCGCGCGGGTCGAGCGGCTGCGCCGCAGCGGCGGCGTCACCGGGCCCGACGAGCTGGAGTTCGCCCGGCGCGACGGCACCCGCGTGCGGGTGGTGGCCCGGCTGGCCGCCGACTTCGACGAGGCGGGGCGCCCGCTGGAGTTCCGCGCCTACCTGGTGGACGTGACCCAGCGCGCGCTGCGCGAGCAGGCGCTGCAGCTGAGCGACGAGCGGCTGCGGCTGCTGGAGCTGGCCACCAACGACGTGACCTGGGACTGGGACCTGGCCACCGGCCGCCTGTCGTGGAACGAGGCCGGCGCCCTGCGGCTGCGCTACACCGCCGACGAGGTGCGGGCCTCGCCCGAGTGGCACTTCGAGCGCGTGCACCCCGACGACCGCGAGCGGGTGGTGGCCGGGCTGCACGAGGCCATCAGCGGGGTGGCCGCCGCCTGGACCGACGAGTACCGCTTCCTGCGCGGCGACGGCACCTACGCCACCGTGCACGACCGCGCCTACGTGATGCGCAACCAGCGCGGCGAGCCGGTGCGGGTGACGGGGTGGATGGTGGACGTGACCGAGCGCAAGCGCGCGGAAGAGAGCCAGCGCTTCCTGGCCCGCGCCGGCGCCGTGCTCGACTCGGCGCTCGACGTGGAGGTGACGCTGGCCAGCCTGGCCCGGCTGTGCGTTCCCGTGCTGGGCGACTTCTGCATGCTCGACACGGTGGAGCCCGACGGCGGCGTGCAGCGCCAGGCGGTGGCCCACGTGCGCCCCTCGCGCGAGAAGCTGCTGGCCCCCGACGCCGCCGTGCCGCCGGGCGCCGACGGGCGCGGCAACCCCGTGGCGCAGGTGGCGCGCTCCGGCGAGCCGGTGCTGTGCGCCGAGTGCGACGAGCCGGCGCTGGGCGTGCTCGACGCCACCCTGGGCGCGGGGAACGCCCGCCGCCTGGGCACCCACTCGTACATGGTGGTGCCCGTGACCGCGCACGAGAAGGTGCTGGCGGTGCTCACCCTGGGGATCAGCCAGCGCGGCCGCCGCTACGGGCCCATGGACCTGATGCTGGCCAAGGACCTGGCGCAGCGCGGCGCGCTGGCGCTGGAGAACGCGCGCCTCTACGAGACGGCCCAGCACGCCCTGCGCGCCCGCGAGGAGGTGCTGGGCGTGGTGTCGCACGACCTGCGCAGCCCGCTCAGCACCATCGTCACCACGGCCACGCTCCTGTCCGAGATCACCCGCGAGCGGCGCGAGGAAACCCGCCGCTGGCTGGGGGTGATCGGCCGCGCCGCCGCGCAGATGGACTCGCTGATCGGCGACCTGCTGGACGTGAGCAGCATGGAGGCGGGGCGCTTCGAGGTGGCGCCCGCGCGCAGCGACCTCACCACGCTCCTGGCCGAGTGCTGCGAGCAGTTCCGCCCGCTCTGCCAGTCGCAGGAGCTGGTGCTGCAGTGCGACCTTCCCGACGCGCTCCCGCAGGCGAGCTTCGACGAGCGGCAGCTGCGCCGGGTGCTGGTGAACCTGCTGGGGAACGCGGTCAAGTTCTCGCGCCGGGGGGGCTCCATCCACCTGCTGGCCGAGGCCGCCGACGGCGAGGTGCGGGTGGGAGTGGCCGACCAGGGGCCGGGGATCCCCGACGAGCACCGGGTGCGGGTGTTCGACCGCTTCTGGAAGGCCGACAACGGCGACCGCCGCGGCGCCGGGCTGGGGCTGGCCATCGCCCAGGGGATCGTGGAGGCGCACGGCGGGCGGATCTGGGTGGAGAGCGAGCCGGGCGTGGGAAGCACCTTCTGGTTCGCCCTCCCGCTCCCCGCCGACTAGGCCCCGCCCATGACCGCGCGCGCCGGCGTCGACCCGGCCTCGCCCCCGGCGGAGCTGTGGCGCAGCCGGGGGCGGCTGCTGGTGCCCGGGGGCGCGCTGGCGGTGCTGGGCGCCTTCTCCGTGCTGCTGGCGGCGGCCACCCCCTTCTTCTCGCTGGGGGTGTTCGGCCGGCTGCTGGTGCTGGCCGGGGTGGTGGAAACGGCGCAGGGGCTCCGCCTCTGGCGCAGCGGCTGGGCCGGCGTGGTTCCCGCGCTGGTGGCCGGCGTGCTGTACCTGGTGTGCGGCGTGCTGGTCACCGCGGGCGGGCCGGCGCCGGTGGCGGCCGTCACGCTGACCATGGCCGCGGTGCTGATCGCGGGCGGGGCGCTGCGGCTGCTCTGGCCGCTCCGCGCCGCCGTCCCGGGGCGCCGCGCCTCGGCCGCGCACGGCGCGGTCACGCTCCTCCTCGGCCTCGGGCTGTGGGCCGTGCGCCCGGCCAACTCCCTCTCTCCCGTGGGGCTGTTCGTGGGGGGAGACCTGCTGGCGTCGGGCGCCATGCTCCTGTTCCTGGCCCGCACCGCCCGCCGCTTCGCTCCGAGCGGGCCGTGATCGCGGGATGAGGATCGGGGGATCTCCACGATCGCATTCAGTCGACGCATCCGCACCGCGACGGCATGACATCATCTCGATGCCAGCCACGCCGTAACTCGCGGCTACACAACAGCTTGCAGGATGGAGAACCTGCGGTCGAGGCCGCACGTGAGCTGGTGCGATGCCTCGGCATTCCCCGCCGGATTCCAGTCTCAGGGGGACGGAGATCCCTCGGAGGACCGCGGGGATCATTCGCTGCGGGATTGGGGGAGTCCGACGGGGATCGGGGACCTCGAGGGGAGCACGGACGTGGCGCGCGGAGGGACGGGCGGCAGGAGAGGGGGGATTCGCGCTCCGACCTTCGCTGCGTCCGTTCCCTCCGCGCGCTGACAGCGGTCAGGACGACGCCAGCCGCCTGGAGAATCCGCGCGCCTTGAAGGACATGACCACCAGCAGCACGCCGAAGCCGATCGACCACGCGCCGATCACCCAGAGCAGCGCCAGCGCCCCCTCTCCCGGCCGCGCAACGAGCAGGACGCCCAGCGCCACCAGTGACAGGCCGCCCAGGATGTACAGCCACTCGCCCGAAATCTCCTTGCGCAGGCGGATTGCGGCCACCAGCTGGAGAACGCCGTTGCCCAGCGCCCACACGGCGATGTAGGCGAGCAGCGCCCGCGCCGCCACGCCGGGCGCGGCGAAGGTCAGCACCGCCACGCCGATTCCCACCGCTCCGCCGAGCAGCAGCACCCAGCCGTTCTCGTCCGGTTCCCATCCCCCGAAGGCGGTCCACACCAGGAGGAGGCCGTCCAGCAGCGCGTAGGCACCGAAGAGCGCCACCAGCGCGCCGAGCGAGACCCCGGGTCGGAGCCAGCAGAGGATGCCGAACGCCACGGCCGCCAGGCCACGCACCAGCAGCACCCACCAGTTGCGCGACAGGATCGTGGCCAGCCGCTTCCTGATCGTCTCCATCTCCTCCTCCTTTGCCTCTCGCGGTCACGTCGCACCAGTCTCGGCGCGGCCGCGGCTCGCGCGCTTGCACGAACTTTTCGCCCGGCGGGACGTCTCACACCGAACCGTCGGATCGACTGTGCATGGGAGGAAGGAACAGGAATGGAATGTCATTCCGAAGGCGCCGCACCGACCTATCCTCCATGCCGAAGCCGTGGCGCCTGAGGAATCTGTGGCCGGCTCCCGAGCCACAGTCCGCCTGTCGCTCGGACGCAGGTTACGAGGGCTCGCCCCGCACCGATCTCCCCTGATGACGCAGTTAGCGATCTCGAGTCGCGCTCCCTGAGCCGCGGCCCGGGACGAGTTCTTCCCCGGATGCGGCGTTGCGCGTGCCTGTCCACGGCGCCGCCGGGCCGCGGCGGACAGGATCCCCCCGAACGCCACCGCCCCTTCGGCCGTCCTGCCGCGGACCATCCCACCCTGAACCCGCACCAGCGTCGGGACGCCGGCCGGCGGCTTCGGTTGTACGTCCTTGCCCCTCGTCGCGCAGCGGGAGCGGCCGGATGCGCGGCGCTGCATCCCTCGCGGCCGGACCGGCTCCGGCGTGCGGCGGGGTTCGGCAACATCGTGCAAGCGGGGCGGACGCGTGGATCCCATCCTTCGCGAAAGGGAGATCCGGCGTCCGCGGTCCCGCGGCGCCCCGGCACGAAGCGGACTTCGGGGGGACGCATGGCGGCGAGGCGGTGGCCGGGCGGCGGGGCGCGGCACGATGCGCCGCCGCGGGAGAGGCCCGGATGGCCGCCGTCGCTCGCCGGGAGACGCGAGAAGCTGGGCCAACGCCAGGAAAGGGAGGAGCGCGTGCGCAGGCCGCTGCAGACCACCAGGCTAGTCTGGCTTCCCGGGCCGCCCGTGGACCGCCGCCCCCCCGGCCCGCCGCCGGAGCCGGGGATGGTGTGGATCCCCGGCGGCAGCTTCCGCATGGGCTCCAACGACTTCTATCCCGAGGAGGCGCCCGTCCACCGCGTCGTCGTGCGCGGCTTCTGGATCGACCGCCATCCCGTGACCAACGCGCGCTTCAACCGCTTCGTGGCGGCCACCGGCTACCTGACCGTGGCCGAGCGCACCCCCGACCCGGCCGACTATCCGGGCGCCCTTCCCGAACGTCTGGTGCCCGGCTCGCTGGTGTTCCTGCCACCGCCCGACCGCGCCGAGCTGCGCAACCCGGTCGACTGGTGGACGTGGGTCCCCGGCGCCAGTTGGCAGCGGCCAGCCGGGCCCGGCAGCTCGCTGTCGGGGCTCGAGCGGCATCCCGTGGTGCACCTGGCGTGGGAGGACGTGGCCGCCTACGCCCGCTGGGCGCGCAAGGAGATCCCCACCGAGGCCGAGTGGGAGTTCGCGGCGCGCGGCGGGCTGGACGGCCGCGCCTACGCTTGGGGCGACGAGCTGGCGCCCGGCGGGCGGGCGATGGCCAACGTGTGGCGCGACGGCTTCGCGTCGGCGCGCGCGGCGGGGCGGCGGTGGGAGCGCACCTCGCCGGTGGGCGCGTTCCCGCCCAATGGCTACGGGCTGTACGACGTCATCGGCAACGTGTGGGAATGGACCGCCGACTGGTGGCGGTGGCACGCCGGGGCCAAGGGCCCCTGCTGCACCGGCGTCGTTCCCTCCGGCGCCGACCGGAAGGCGAGCGTCGACCTCGACACGCCCGACCTCCGCTTTCCGCGCAAGGTGCTGAAGGGCGGCTCGTACCTGTGCGCGCCGGACTACTGCGCGCGCTACCGCCCGGCCGCGCGCATCCCGCAGCGGGTGGGCACGGCTACCGGGCACGTCGGCTTCCGCTGCGTCGTCCGCGTCCCGGCAGAGAGGGGAGGCGCGGCGCCGCCGCAGTGACGGGCGCCGCCGCCGCGCCGGACGCGGCCGGAGGAGCGGCGTCTTGGAGCAGCGGGGGCGCGGGGGGCGCATCCCTGGCCGGGGCCCCTCGTTCCCCGCTGCTCCACGGTCCGCGCGGGAGACCATCCGGGGGCGTGCACGAGTCCGGCGACGGTCGGGGAGGAGCGCCGCAGGAGGAGATCTGGAGATGAGGACCACCGCCGCACGCCCGCGAGCCGCGGCCCCGGCCGACCCGCCGGCGCCGTCGCGCCCCGGCTGGCCGGCCGCGCCGGCGCCGGGAACCCGCATCACCGAGGGATATGCGCGCATGGTGGCGCGCGAGGCGTACTTCTGGGCGTGGCCGCTGCTGGCCCTGTACAACCAGCGCCTCGCCTTCGCCCGGCTGCGCCGCCCCGGGCGCATCGGCGGGGTGATGCCCGCCGCGCCGCCCGGCCGGCTGGCGATGCTGGCCGACGTGCTCGACCCCGGCGAGCGCTGGCGGGCCTGCCCCGACCAGGACGTGGTGCACGGGATGGGCGTGCTGGCGCTCGACGACACGCCGGTGGTGGTGCAGGTGCCGGACTTCGGCCGCCGCTTCTGGGTGTACGAGGCGGTCGACCTGCGCACCGACGGCTTCGCCGAGCTGGGCGCGATGTACGGCACGGCGCCGGGGTTCTACCTGCTGGCCGGTCCGGCCTGGCGCGGCGAGGCGCCGACGGGGATCCGCCGCGTCTTCCAGGCCACCACCAGCACCGGCGCGGTCGAGGCGCAGGTGTTCGTCGACGACACCGAGGACGACCGGGAGGCCGCCGGGTCGCTGCTCAGCGGCGTGGTGATGTACCCGCTGGCCGAGTACGACGGCAGCTGGAAGCGCCGCGACTGGCGCCGCGCGGCCACGCTCCCCGGCGACGTGGACGAGGTCCGCCGGGTGGACCCGGCGAAGTTCCTCGAGCGGCTGCCGCGGGTGCTGCGCGACGCGCCGCCGCTCCCCGGCGAGGAGGCGCACTACGCCGAGATGCTGGCCGTCCTCGCCGCCGCGGCCGGTGACGACGCGCTCGCGAGCGCGGTGCTACACGAGGTTCGCATGGCCGACTGCGACGTGGTGGGTCCGCTGGCCGAGTTCCGCAACTACGGCGTCCCGCTCCCCCACCACTGGACCACCACCGAGAACGGCGCGGCCTTCGGCGCCGACTACTTCACCCGCACGGCCGTGGGGAGATCGGAGCTCCCGCTCAACCGCCCCAACGAGGTGAAGTGCTTCTGCCAGGACCGCGACGCGCACGGCGTGCGCCTCAACTCACGCTCGCGCTACGAGGTCACCTTCTTCAAGGGACGGCTTCCGCCCGTGCGGGGGCCGTGGTCGCTCGCCCTGTACGACGAGTGGCACTTTGCCCCGGCGAACGCCCTCGGCCGGCATTCCGTCGGCACCCGCAGCCACGATCTCCGCACGGCGGCGGACGGATCGGTCACCCTCTACCTGCAGCCCGACGAGCCCGACGATCCCGCGGACCGGGCGAACTGGCTCCCCTCGCCGCCGGGGCGCGACTTCTCCCTGGTGCTGCGCGCCTACTGGCCCGACGCCGCCATCCTCGACGGCAGGTGGACTCCGCCGCCGGTGGCCCGCGCGCCGGCGTGACCCGCCGCGCATCCCCGCCCACGGGCCGCTTCCGGCGACGGGAGCGGCCCGTCCGCGTTCCGGCCTGATCTCCTCCCCTCGTCCCCTCTCCCGGACCCCGTCCCCAACTCGTTCTCCCGGTCGCTGGCAAACCCGTGCAAGACCGCCGCGGCCTCTCCGGAATATGCTCAAGTCGAAGCGGCACAACGAGCTACGCGCTCTGGTGCGCCGCCGCGGCATGAACAGATGTGGTGTGCGATCCGCCCCTCCGCGGCACCCGCGGCGGCGCGGGACGGGTCGCGGCAGCCGCCCGGAGGGAGCGATGTTCGAGAAGGCCGTCAGGCGGCGGGCGGATCGGCGGATCGGCCTCGGGCCCCGCGAGATCGCGGCTTCCGTAGGTGCGCACGTGCTGGTGGCCGCCGCGATCGTCGCCACGCCGCCCGGGCAGCCCACCCCGGTCTCGACCGAGACGGCTACCATCCTCCTGCTCTACTCGCCGCCGCCGCCGCCGGCGCCCGCCCTGCCACGCCAGGTGCGCGCGCCCGCCCGCACCCGCACGCTGCAGCCCGGGCTGCTCCGCGCCGCGGCGCCTACGCCCGAGCCGCAGCGCCCGCGCGACGCGGTGGAGCCGCTCCTTCGCGCGCCGGTGGTTGCGGTGCTGCACCCGGGCGACCCGCCGGCGCTGGACCTGGCGCGCCTGCGCGGCCTGGGCGAGGCGGGCGCCGTTCCCGACAGCGGCGCCAGCCGGGCGGGCGCCGCCGGGAGCGCCGGGACGCCGGTGGTCGACGCCGGGGTCCTGGCCGAGCCCCCACAGATGGTGAACCGCCACGAGATCGCCCAGGTGCTCGGGCGGCTGTATCCCTTCCGCTTCCGCGTGCGGGGGACGGAGGGCGAGGTGGTGATGATGTTCATCATCGGGCTCGACGGCCGCGCGGAGATGGACAGCGTGCAGATCCTCTCGGCCACCGACCCCGGCTTCGTGGAGCCCACACTCAAGGGGCTGGCGCGGATGCGCTTCCGCCCCGCCGCGCTGAACGGCGTTCCCGTCCGGGTGCGCGCCACGCTTCCCGTCACCTGGATCCTCGGTGGATCCTGACGTTCAATTTGGGGAGAGGAAGTTCCTGAGTGCCCAGTGCCCAGTGCCCAGTGCCCAGTGCCCAGTGCACTCAGCACTCAATGAAGGTGGGTCGACCGTCGCCCGCCTTCGGGCGATGCGGGGGGATGGGGATGGAGACGGGTGGGAGGAGGAGGGCCGCCGAATCACCCCGGCGGCAGCGGCGCCGGGGCCAGCCCCGCGAACGCGGTGTGCGGAACCGGAAGGGTGCCGCGCAGCACCGCGGCGCCGGGCGCGCCCGAGAACACCAGCGCGGGCTCGCCGGCCATCGCGAACACCGTCTCGCCGGGGAGGTCCTCTACCGCCAGCTTCACGGCCTCGTCGAGCACCACGCCTGCCACCTCCGCGGCGCCGCTGGGCCCCACGAGCGCCACCAGCGCCGAGGTGGCCGGCGTGAGCAGGGCAGCCACGTCGCGCAGCTGGCCCTTCAGGGTGCGCGTGGCCCGCGCCGGCAGCGCGTCGTGCGGAACGGCCTCGAGCGCCGCGGCGCCTCCCATCAGCCCCAGCACCACGCCGGTCACCGACCACACCGCGAAGCCGCCGTCGCCGGCCCGTTCAGCCGCGGCCTGCACCAGCAGCGCGCCGTCGGGGCCCCGGGTGATGGCGGCCGCGTCGAGAATCCCCCGCGGCAGGTGGGCGCGCGCGCGGAGCACCGCGTCCAGCGCGCGCGAGGCGCCGGTACGGTCGCGGAAGGCGGCGGCAATCAGCTGCACGAACATGTCTGACACGGTGAGCACCTTCTCCGGCACGGTCCCCGCTTTGCGGCTGCGGACGGAAGATCGGGCAGCCACTCTCAGTGTTGCTCGCCGCCACCGTCGGGTCTTGTATGAAGTTGCAGGGCCACGCTGCGGACTGGCGCCGCGGCGCGGAGAACGGGAGGGGTGGGAAAAGGAGGTGCGAACGCTCCGGGAGGGCCTCTATGACCGCGCGCTCGGCGCCGCGTACCTGCAGGGCCTGTGGGAGGCGCTGGCGCGCGGCGAGGTGGACCACGCCTGAGGGCGCGACGTCGCGATCACTCCGGCAGCGCCGCGCGGATCCGCCGGAACACACGGACGGCGAGCCGTCCGGCATCGGCCTGGCCGCCCGCCGCGCTGCGCAGCACGATCACGCCGAAGCCGCGGCGGGTGTCGTACATCACCTGCGCCGTGTAGCCCGCCAGGTTCCCCGAGTGCCCCGCCGCCGTCACGTCACCCCAGCGGTACGCCTGGAACCCGAGGCCGTAGCCGTAGTCCAGGCTCGCCGCCGCGGCCACCGGCACCGTTTCGCGGGCGGCCAGCGTCTCGGGGCGGAGGATTCCCGCCGGGCCGAAGCCGAGCTCGAACGCCACCAGCTTCGCCACGTCTCCCACCGTGGAGTAGAGCCCGCCGCTGGCAACGCCGAAGCCGAGCCCGGTGCGGTGGTCCTCGGCGGCGTCGGCGTAGTTGAGGGTGTCGGGGAGGAGCTCGTCCCAGTCCACGCCGGTGGCCAGCCGTCCGGCCAAGGCGGGGGTCAACTCGAAGCCCGAGCCGCTCATCCCCAGCGGGCGCAGGAGGTGGCGTTCCACCCAGGGCACGTAGCGCTCGCCCGACGCGCGCGCCAGGGCCGCGGCCAGGATGGCGTAGCCGATGTTCGAGTAGCGGTAGCGCGTGCCCGGGGGCGCCGCGTAGCTCGTCGCCGGGAGCGCGGCCGCGAGCGACCGTTCCCACTCCGCGGGCAGGCCCCGCTGCGAACGGCGCCCGTCGTCCGGGTCGCGCGCGAGCCCCGAGGTCATGGTGGCGAGCTGCACCAGGGTGGGCGGCGCGCTCCCCGGCGGCCTCCCGCGCACCCGGCGGATCTCCGGGAGCCAGCGCTCGGCGGGGTCGGAAAGCTGCAGCCGTCCCGCCTCGGCCAGCTGCAGCAGCATGATGGCCGTGAGCTGCTTGGTGAGGGAGGCGACGCGGTAGACCGTCGCCGGCGTGGCCGGCCGGGTGCGCGCCCGGTCCTCGAACCCGTAGCTGGCGGTCCAGACGAGCGCCGGGCCCGAGACGATGCCGACGCTGATGCTGCCCAGGCTGTCCTTCGCGAACTCCGCCGCCGCGATGGAGTCCGCCGCGCGGAAGATCTCCGGGCCGAGCACCGGGGGACGGACGGTATCCAGCAGGATCGCAGCGGGGATGGCTAGGAGGGCGAGCGGCGGCATGGACTCTCCGGGTGGTGGGTGACGGTCTCGCGCGCTGCTTGGATGCACCGGATCCGCGCCGCGTTTAAGGCCCGGCGCCGAGGCCGGCGCACTGGACAGCCTGCGCTCACACATTCCTAATATCACCTGATTAGTCTAGGAGCCGGCGTTCCCGCGACGGGCTTGCAGGTCGCCCCGGCTTCGGCCTGTACGACCGCGCCCTCGGCGCCGCGTACCTGCAGGGGCTGTGGGAGGCGGTGACCGGATGACCCCTGCGGGGCCCCACGAGACGTCATCCTGAGGGCGGACAGACCGCAACCTCGGCCACGCCGATACCGTGCAGCCCGAAGGATCTGTGGCCCTGCGCCGGCACCGAAGGCCGCTTTCGGCGCGGGCGCCGCCCACAGATCGGTAGTGACTCTACTCATCAGTGATGAATTCTCCGAGTCAGGAATTCCTCCCAGGTCCAGACGTGGCCGCTCAGCCCGATGGCCATTGCGGGGGTTCGCTTGCGGTAGCGGTGCCCCTTCGGCAGGTCGGATGCCT